>CALHHQ010000308.1 GCA_938030645.1 uncultured Rhizobiaceae group bacterium | reverse complement strand
CATTTCCCGCTCTGGCTGGCGCCTGTTCAAGCGGTGGTGGCAACCATTACGACCGAAGCTGAAGACTATGGGCAGAAGGTTGTCGATACGCTGAAGGCGGCTGGCATGCGCGTTGAATCTGACTTCCGCAACGAAAAGATCAACTACAAAGTGCGTGAACATTCGCTGGCCAAAGTGCCGGCAATTATAGCAATTGGTGCGCGTGAAGCGGAAGAGGGCACAGTCAGCATCCGCCGTCTTGGCTCAAAACACCAAACCAATATGACACTGGAAGAAGCTGTCGCGAGCCTGACGGAAGAAGCCATCGCACCCGATTTAAAGCGCAAACGGGATGCCGGGTAAAACGATTGACCACAATGCGCCCCCGCATAGGGGCGTGTTGTGGTCAACGGCAGTTGTGCGGACCTTTGAGACATTCAAGCCCTGTCGCATACAAGCTAGATTTCTATACTTATCAGTGGGACATAAATTGCTATGCTGACAGAAAAAATGTGACTCAATAATCATCCCTAGAGAGTTCAAATAATGCGATTTGCCTTGCTTTTTCTTTACTTCGTTTTCATGATTGAACAAAGTGGAGCTGCTAACCTTCAGCCAAGATGCGGTGGCACTTTCAATCTTTGCGGTTTCGTCGACCTTGCAACCAAAAAAGAAGTCATTCCCTTTATCTTCGAACAAACCCGGCGCTTTAGCGGCGACCGGGCTGCCGTTCGTATAAACGGACGCTGGGGCTACATCAACAATACCGGTAAAGTTATAATTCCACCTATCTACGATGCGGTTGGTGAGTTTCGCGGTGGAATGGCCGAGGTAATGGTGGGAGGACAACCAAAGAAGTTCTCAAATGGAAGAGTTACAGCACTAGTGGGCGGCCTAGCCGGATTGATCGACAGAAATGGAGGCACCGTAATTGAGCCAAATTTCGGCCGAATTGCACCTATGACGTCATCTGTATTTATTGCTACCAAAGCTCAAACTGGAGAACCTCAGAGCAACAATTTGTCGGGTGTCTATTTGACGGTTCTGTCCAAAACTGGTGTTGGTCTTTTCCACAAGACCGATGGTTGGTTGGTAGAGCCCGGAATGTTTATTCGTAAATTCGGCAACGACATGTTTTGGGCGAGCATGCGCAAAGACAACAAGCTCTATGGTTTAATGCGCACCGATGGGTCTTGGGTTATCGAACCGCGTTTTGGCTACGTCCAAGGACTGAGCGAAGATGGTTTTGCAGTTGTGGCAGCGACCGTAGACCCTTCGCAAACATATCGCTCTGGAGTGTCAAATAACATTTGGGGTGCAGTCGATGCCGAAGGTAGGATCGCAATACCACTCGAATATGAATGGCTCAGCTACTCCAAAGGCGGTTACTTTGTTGCGCGTAAAGGTCGCAAACACGGTCTACTCGACCATAACAACCAGCTTCTGGGAGGCCGTTATTTCGATAGGGTTGAGCGTCCGAAAGACGGCAAACGACCACGCGCCTTTGAAAACGGAAAGTGGAGCGGCCTCACTGTATCCGGCAAGCAGACACTTGATCCCGTCGATAGGCGCGTCATTGGCGCGTGTCCGCATGTCAATATCACCAAGCATGGTGATTTTTACGAATTGAGGGATCCTAAAAGCCAGCTGATCGGCGGGAAGCGTGTCAAATACTCTGGCTATGGAAAGCTAACGATCTCGGGTGATAAGAAAACATACGAATTTGATTGTGACCAACCGATTGCATTCGGGGATGATGTGACGATGAATTATCTCCTAATCGACGGTACCATAATGGTGGAGAATGCCCCTTTTAAACAGGCCCGGAGATTCCAGAAAGGTCATGCAGTAGTACAGAAAGGTGAAAAATGGGGCATTATCAATCCGACAGGCAAATTCACAGTCGAACCAATCTATGACAGGCTTTTCGGTAGAAATGGGATTTATCGTGCTGATGTCGGTGAGCAAACCTTTTGGATCAACGCATCTGGCGACAAGGTCCCAAAGCCGCAACTGACGTTAAAACAACGCATCAATGGTTTAGCCTGTCGGGGCGGAGCTAAGAGGTTTAGTCGAAATGGGTTTTGGGGTATAAAAGGTGCCGAAGACGAGGTTGTGATCCCACCGGTTCATCGTGCAATCAGCTGCTTTCGTAACGGTATCGCATGGGCACCTGATGAAGCAACAAAACAGTGGTGCCCACTCTCGCCGGATGGTGAAAGACCACAACGACCATTGTGCATTACACAATATTACCCATCTCAACCGACGCACACAGACCCAGAGAAATTTGACGAAAACCCATTTGAAAGTAATGTACTGTGGATGCGTACCAAACTTGATTTTGCTTCAGGGCAGATTGATGAAGCACCAAGATGGGTCCCTTGGAAAAATGCAGTGTCACATTCGCGGGCGTCACCTTAGCAGAACATTTTTTGTTGTTTGAAAATCAGACTACTCCTGTCGCAATCAGCAAAATAGTCGGATTCCAATTTCGTCACTTTGGGCTCAAACCCGCCGTCAACTTCAATCCCACCTAATTTAACAACACCTCAACCCGGATATTCTTACCCGGTTTGACTTCAAAGCTTTTGCGGAAGTTTCGGTCGCCGTTTCGGACTGAGGCTTCGTATGTGCCTTCGGCCAATATGAGGTTAGGGGCAACGCTGTTGCTTTTGAACACTTCTTCGCCGTCTTCGGTCAGCACCGCCCATGATGTGTTGGCCACTGGGTCACCGCCGATGCGGGAAACGAGACGCATGGAAATATTTGCACCGCGATGTTGAAGAACGGCGTCAGTGACTTCTCCGGCCTTCACTTCAAGGTCTGCACGAACCGTGGCGTTGATTGTGCCGAAACGCGATAGCACGTGGTAGGTGCCTGTGTTTAGGCGGATAACGCGATCAGCGGCTACATTGAGCGCGATGAGTTTGCGTTCGCCTTCTTCATCTTGTTCCAATTCATAAATGGAGAAGCGCAGGTCTTTGGTGGGAATGGCCGTGCCTTCGCTTTCTGCGTTCAGTTTCAAACCGCCCGCTTGCAAAACAAAACTCTCTGCCGCACCAGAACTGCCAAGTGCAATTCGTTTGGTGGCGCCTGCACGGCCGAAAGCTGCGTGAACAAGGTAGGTTCCAGCGGGGAGGGAGAATGAAGCCGTTCCACCTTTCGCTGTTGCAACGAGCGGCAGTTTGCCATCGGAATCAGGGCGCTCGCGGAATATCCGCCAAACCATACCACGTTCAATGGAGCCACCTTTTTCCGTCAGTTTTGCATCCAAGATCATCTCATAACCCGCGCGATTGGGATCAGCATCTGGATCAGCTGGTGCATAAGATGTTGATGAGTCCTGCGCCCATGCGAAGGCAGGCAAGAGGCCAAAACACAATATGAGAAAAACGCGCTTTATCATGAGTCCTTCAATCAACCAGTCTGCAGGCATTTTCAAGAGCGATTTCTTGTCATAAGAACATGTCAGGAATTTGTGGATGCCATTTTTATGACTGAACTCGCTGAGTATTTAAAAACCCGACGGTCTTCTCTGTCCATGACGTTGGAAGCGCCCGGACCGGATGTGGCTCAACTGAACGATATGCTGATTATTGCCAGCCGTGTGCCAGACCACGGTAAACTGGCCCCGTGGCGGTTTGTTTTGTGGACACCACAAGCGCGTAAAACGATGCACGAGGACCTGACGAAACTGTTGGCAGATAAGCCGGATATGCCTGACCCGGCCAAAAAACAGCAGGGAACAGACAAAATTCTGCATGCGCCTTGTGTTGTCGCGGTGATTAGCAAGGCCACCAACCATCCCAAGGTTCCCCAATGGGAGCAAATCTTGTCCGCAGGTGCGGTTTGCCAAAATATGTTGATGGCGGCCAATGCTCATGGGTTTGAAGCCCAATGGCTGACCGCTTGGTATGTCTATGACAAGGACGCCAACGAAATTCTGCAGTTGGAAAAAGGTGAGGCGGTTGCCGGCATTATTCACATCGGCTCCTCCTCAACGGTCAAGAACGAGCGGCCAAGACCAGAACTTGGTGACATTTTTTCAATTCGCGACTCCTAGGAAGCTGCATGTTTTACAAAGCTGATGAACCCCACGGATTGGCCTACAATCCATTCAAAGCCATCGTGGCGCCGCGTCCCATTGGTTGGATTTCCACCTTGGATAAGCAGGGCGTTCCAAACCTGGCGCCATATTCATTCTTCAATGGCATTTGCGACACGCCGATGATCTTGATGTTTTCTTCAGGCGGAATGAAAGACAGCGCCCAACATGCGGCTGATTCGGGCGAATTCACGTTCAATTATGTGAGCAAACGCATGAAAGATGAGATGAATGTTTCATCGGGCGGTTATCCGCGTGGAGAAAACGAGTTTGAATTGGCAGGATTGGAGATGGTCGCTGGCGAAACCGTTGCATGTCCGCGTGTGAAAGGCGTACCAGCTGCCATGGAATGCAAAGTAATTGATTTGGTGCAGCCGACAATACTGGATGGAACCAAATCTCCCTACATCATGGTGTTGGGACAGGTGACTGGCATCTATATTGATGACGAAATGATCACCGATGGTCGGTTTGATTTGAAAAAATCCGATCCAATTCTCCGATCAGGCTATCATGATTATGTGACGCTGGACGACGTTTTTGAATTGGTGCGGCCTGGGTAGAAATTGGGGAAAATTCCAATTTTCAGCTTACGGCATTGATCGTCAGAAAAATGTTCCAAAATGACACGGTCTCATTTTTTGTCTTGTTCTTGTCACAATATAAGCCCATATGTTGGTTTCGATATTAGACGAATGAATTGATTGCCTCCCATCGACCGATGGTCTCGCACCAAATCTTACTCAAAGATCGAATAACCGGACAGCGCGCCAATCTCGGCCATTGTCCATGCGTAGACTATTGAAGGAACGCCATCATGACTCCAGGTACAGTTAAATTTTACAATGAAACCAAAGGTTTCGGCTTTATTGAGCCAGAAACAGGCGGTGCTGACGTGTTTGTACATGCAACAGCTCTTGAGCGTTGCGGCATGTCAACTTTGTCAGAAGGTCAAAAAGTGACTTTCGAAACTGACATTGATGCACGCAGCGGCAAGCCAGCTGTAAGCAACATCGCAGCTGCTTAATTCGTACTGCATTTTGACTTTGAGAACCGTCGTTCCTCTGGAGCGGCGGTTTTTTTATGCCTTTTAAACGCGCGCCAAAAGCTTCTCGGCCTTGCGCAGGTGAGGGCGATCTAACATTTCGCCGTTCACCGCCAAGACACCGGGATTGCCCGCCGCGTCGAATGCATCAACAATTGCTTGAGCCCGTTCGATTTCTTGTTTGGACGGTGTGAAGACCTCATTGATAATGGGCACTTGCGCGGGGTGAATGGCCATTTTGCCTGTGAAACCATCATACATGGCTTCCATACATTCTTTTCGAAAACCAGTTTCGTCTTTGAAATCAGGATACACGGTATCTAACGGTTCAACGCCAGCGGCGACGGCACCTAAAAGTGTTTGAACGCGCGCGAAGCGGAAAACATCGCGATACGACCCATCGTCGTTTCGTCTTCGTATGGCACCAATATCTGCGGACAAATCTTCAGCTCCCCAGGTTACCGCGCCCAATCGCTTGCTGGAACGATGATATGTGCCCGCATTCAATGTGCCGATCGCCGTTTCGGTGATGATTGCGATGATTTTTGTGGAACCATCTTCTATGTCCGACCGCACTTCATGAACACGCAGCAAAGCATCCAGCCGCGTAACATCTTTACCGTGTTCTGCCTTTGGCAAGACAATGCCGTCGGGTGCAAATGGCACCACCGCCCCAAGGTCTTGATCGAACATATCTACATCAAATGCATTGATACGGACGTATAGTTGAGGACGAGACGCCAGCGGAACGGCGTCTTTCAGAAATGCTGCCGTAACTTCTCGCGCGGTTTTTTTGTTGTCCAATGATACGGAATCTTCCAAATCGATAAACAGCGCATCAGAATCGGACTGGAGACCCTTAGCGAGTTTTTTTTCGCTGTCACCGGGAACAAAGAGGGCCGAACGCATTAGGCAGGTTTCCTGCGCATCATGGCTTGACGGCGGCAGTAGCACACCAAAACATCATCTTGGTTGTAGCCGCGATGAATGAAATCAACGATACCGCGATCTGGTTTCGATTTTGATTCACGCACAGCTGCGACTTCAGTGGTCACGCGC
>CALHHQ010000307.1 GCA_938030645.1 uncultured Rhizobiaceae group bacterium | reverse complement strand
CCCTCGTGAGTTTGATTTGCGTTGGACTGGCGCGATCGTCAGCAAGAATAAAGAAGTTGTCAGCACAGGTTTGGGTGCAGCTGTATTAAATGACCCAGTGGAATCTGTCGTTTGGTTGGCGCGCCGAATGCATTCTTACGGCCAGCAATTGGAAGCTGGACAAGTTGTGCTGTCCGGCTCGTTCATTGCACCGCTAGAGTGTCCATCTGGTACGTTGATTGAAGCGGATTTTGGGCCATTTTCAAGCGTTTCTATTTCGTTCGAATGAAGACTGTTTTAATCGTCGAAACCTAAAAAACGTGTTGTGTTTTCCAAGGAGCGACGACGCGACACAACTGAATTTGCCACGAAATCTTCATCAGGCCAGCCAAGTGCCACGCATGTGAGAATGATCTGATCTTCTGGTATGTTGGCCACTTCGCGCACAACAGGACTTTGCATAATACCTTGGCCATTGATCACTGCGCCCAGACCTTTGCTCCATGCAGCCAGCACCAATCCATAGGTCATCGCACCTGTGTCAAAGTGGGCAATGGTGTTGTTCAGAAGCGATTTATCAAAGCAGACCACAATGGAAACGGGTGCATCAAACTGGCGGAAACCGCGCATGACCCAATCTTGTCGACGTTCTGCATCGTGACGCTCTATGCCCATTGCTTCAAACAATTGCACTGCAATCTCGATCTGACGTTTTCGATGCTCGCCTTCGTAAGCGGCGTAGTCTTCGATTTCACGACTGGGCGGCACACCGTCCAACATACGCGTGGTGTTGCCTTCTCGAACTTGTTCTAATGGCGCGCCCGTCAAAACATGTAAGTGCCATGGCTGGGTGTTCATAGAAGAGGGCGCGCGATTGGCGAGTGCTATGACCTCTTCAAGAAGTTCACGGGGAACGGGCTGTTTTGTGAACCCACGAATGGAGCGTCGCTCTTTTATCGCTTGATCAAGTTGCATCATTGATCCTTTTATTTCCTAAGAGTTGATGATTTCGCGCAACGTTGATTTTTCAATTTTGCCCATTCCGTTTCGCGGCAGTGAATCAAAGATCATCATTGATTTGGGTTGTTTGTACTTTGCAATTTTATCGGTGAGGAACTCACGCAGTTCTTGTTCGTTCAAAGCGCTGTTCTGTGCAAGTTCAATTGCTGCAACAGGGGTTTCCCCCCAATGAGGATCGACCTTACCCACAACTGCAATCGCTTGAACGGCGGGGTGTTGGAGCGCGACGGTTTCAATTTCAGCAGGATATATATTTTCGCCGCCGGAAATGATGACATCTTTTGAACGGTCTACGATCCAGTAGAATCCATCTTCATCCATGTGACCGATGTCGCCAGTGTTGTACCATCCGTCTTGCAAGACAAGATCTGTTTCACCTTGGTTGCGCCAATAGCCTGACAGGATGTTGGGTCCTTTAACCCAGATATCGCCGTTCTCACCCGTTTTGCATTTGGAATGATCCGGGTGTCTGATCTCTACAGAACACAGTTTTGCTGCTTGCCCCGCTGAGCCTTCTTTTAGAAAGGCATGGTCTGTGTGAAGTCCAATTGCGGTGGGGCCCGTTTCTGTTGAACCATAAATTTGGCTTACAGGGATGTTCTTTGAATGCCACGTTTTAATTTGGGCCATGGGGATAAGAGATGACCCCACCACGACATATTTCATAGAAGACATAACCGCAGTTGCCCAACTCTCTTGTGCCATCATCGCTGCCATTTGGGCAGGCACCAAAATCGTCGTGGTGATTTTGTCTTCATTCAAGCATCTGATCGCTTCTGACGGATCAAACTTTGAATGCAAATGTATTGTCGCGCCATGGGTGAGGGCAGGCAGTAAAAGAATGCACAATCCGCCTACATGAAAGAGGGGCAAGGTGATGAGAACGTTTTGATCAGGTTTGAAATCATAGAACGCATTTCCGTTCTCAATGTTTGCGGCCACGGCAGCGTTTGAAAGCAACACACCTTTTGGTGTGCCTGTTGTACCAGAAGTGTAAACCAACAAAAGTGGGGCATGAGCGTCAGTGCTTATATCAGGCAGTGAATTATTGGACGCCTCACGGTTTAAGTTGTTTTTGGGAACAAATGCGCAGGATTCGCCATCTAGTTTATTGGCGACGGTTTCGAAATTGACGTCAAAGAAACATACTTTTGGTTCGGCGTTCTTGCAGAGGTAGCGATACTCGTCGTTTGCCAATCTCGTATTAAACGGGGTGAAAATTGCGCCGAGGTGAGAACATGCGAAAACAAGGTAGAGCATGTGTGGATGGTTGAGGCCAAGATAAGCAACACGGTCACCAGATTTTATGTCGTAGGTGTTTTCCAATAAAGCAATCGTATTTTGAACGTTGCCTTGTAAACTGCTGAACGTGATCTGTTCATTGGCAAACTTAATTGCTGTGCTATTGGGCGTGTTGCTGGCCCAATAGTTTATTCGGTCGAGCAAGAACATGATTTGAGCTCCGTTAAGACCGTGCTTCGCCCGGTTCATAAAGGCTCTCTTGCCCCAAACGGTTCTCTGCAATTTCGGCTGTCCATGGCAACATGAGAGCGCCGCATCGGCTTTCGCGATATAGTCGTTCTAGAGGAAAGCTTTTTAATAAAGTGCGGCCACCACAAGTGCGCATAGCCAGTGCGCAGATTTCTTGCGCATGTTCCATGATCGTATATTGCGCAGCATAAGCGCGAAGACGTTGGTCTTTGGTCGGGCCAAAACGAGCATCTGCAATTGTCGTTTCAAACAGGGCGCGAGACTGTTCCAGCTTCAAACGCATTTGCGCAACAGCATGTTGTTTTGAAGGAATGTCGCGCATCCCTTTGCTCAAATAATCGACTGTGAAATCGAAAGCTGCTTGAGAAATCCCCATATAAGTAGGGGAAAGGGTGAAGAACATGTGCGGCCACTTCAAAGCCAATTGGAAGTATGCGCCGGGTGGTAGAAGTTCGAGTTCATCGGGTACAAAAACTTCTTCCATTTTGAGACCGCGTGATACCGTTGCACGCATACCGACAGGGTCCCATGGTCCAAAAACTTCAAACCCATCCGCATCTTCTGGCACACATAGATAAACTGCATTTTTGGTGCGCGCACTTCCTTCGTCGCTGTCGATTGTGCAGACCATGGAATAATAGCTCGCGGCTCCTGAAAGCGACGCGAAATGTTTGGTTCCATTAACGATCCAGCCGCCGTCGACTTTACGAGCCGTTGTGCCAAAGGGAGCTTTGCCAGCGGCTGCTGCGGAGTTTGGTTCCGAAAACGGCTGTGCAAAAATGCAGCCGTCTTCGAGCACGCGTCTGTAGAGTTTGGTGCGACGTTCATTCTGTATGCTGCGGTCTTCGTAATACCCAGGCATTGAATCAAAAACATCCCCCGTCCAAAACATGGTTTGGGCATGCATGTTGAAGGTCAATGCGGTTGCACCGCACCAACGACCGAGTTCTGCAGACACTTTGCAATAGGTTTCAAAACTCGCACCAATACCTCCGAATTCAGCGGGAATTGTGAGGCCAAGAAAACCTGCTTCGCGCAGGTCTTCGTAATTCTCGGTCGGAAACTTCGCTTCAAGGTCATATTCTTCAGAACGACCCTGAAACCTGTTCTTGCCAAGCCAACGTGCAACTTCGATCAACTCTTCCGGTGTGGATCTGCTGGATATTGTTGGAAGAGGATCTTTTTGCATAACGTTCATGGATCAATTCAAGCTCTTTAAGAAATCATACAAATGATGATTGAAGGCTGCACTGTTTTCAATGGGCGCCATGTGGCCCGTGTGAGAAAGTTGCACGTACTGCGAACCTGATATGCGTTCTGCCATACGGGCCATCATTTTGGCGGGGGAGTTGGTGTCATGTTCGCCCGAGATCAGCAGAGTAGGAACATCGATATTTTGAAGATTTTCACGTTGGTCAAATCCGACGATTGTGTTCATCGACTGTCGGTAGGCGTCGACTGAAACGCTCGACATCACATTGACGACCTCAGCAATTGAGCCTGCGTTAGCGGATGGACCCAACAGGTTTTTCGCAAACTGCTTTGCGAAATCTGGCATCGTTATACCCTGTTCAAAAGGTTCAAAACGAGCGCGCAGAAATTCTTTTTGAAAGTCGCCGTCTTGCTTGCCGAAAGCCGAACTTGTTGCTGACAATATGAGACCGGAAACTTTTTCAGGGTGGGCGGCATAGAATTCTTGTGCAGTCATACCACCCAATGAATGCCCACAAAGGACAATCCGTTCAGCGCTCAAATCATTCATCACATTCAGCAATGATTCCACATGAGGTTCGAACCCTGCCTCATTTGGCAAAGGGGTTTCACCGAAGCCTGGAGCATCTACGGCCACAAAACGCCAGCCTGCATCAACAGTTGCCGATACTTGAGCATTCCAGCCTTCTTTGCCACTGCCAACCCCGTGCAGATAGAAAACACAATCGCGACTGTCGCCTACGCTGGTGTAAGACGATGTCATGCCAACATCTCGATTAGCTTACCTTCAACCACAACGTCTTTTCCGTCCAACTGAATTGAACAATTGCGCATGGGCAGATCGAAATGGCCGA
>CALHHQ010000306.1 GCA_938030645.1 uncultured Rhizobiaceae group bacterium | reverse complement strand
TCCCATGGCGCGATATGTTTTCATTACCGGCGGCGTGGTTTCCTCACTTGGCAAAGGCCTTGCATCGGCAGCTCTCGGCGCACTTCTTCAGGCACGGGGCTACAAAGTCCGGTTGCGTAAACTCGACCCCTATTTGAATGTTGATCCGGGGACAATGTCCCCCTATCAACACGGCGAATGCTTTGTAACGGACGATGGTGCCGAGACCGATTTGGATCTGGGCCACTACGAACGCTTCACGGGCAGGGCGGCCAATCAGTCGGACAATATAACGACAGGTCGGATCTATTCCGATATTTTGGCCAAAGAACGCCGTGGCGACTATTTGGGCGGAACTGTTCAAGTGATTCCCCACGTCACCAATGCGATTAAAGAATTCGTGCTGGACGGCAACGAAGACTACGATTTCGTATTGATGGAAATCGGCGGTACTGTTGGCGACATTGAAGGCCTGCCGTTCTTTGAAAGTATCCGCCAATTGGGCAACGATCTGCCGCGCGGAAACTGCATCTACATGCACCTGTCATATATGCCGTACATTGCAGCAGCAGGTGAATTGAAAACAAAACCAACGCAGCATTCTGTCAAAGAACTGCGTTCTATCGGCATTCAACCAGATATCCTTTTGATTCGTGCCGACCGTGAAATCCCGGAAGAAGAACGTCGCAAACTGGCTCTTTTTTGCAATGTGCGCCCAAAGGCAGTCATTCAAGCGCTTGATGCCCAAAGCATCTATGATGTTCCAATCGCATATCACAATGAAGGATTGGACCAGCAAGTCTTAGATGCATTTGGAATCGATCCTGCACCCAAGCCGGTCATGACGATTTGGGAAGAAATTTCTCACAAAATCCACAACCCCGAAGGCGAAGTGCGCATTGCAGTTGTGGGCAAATACACCGTTCTGAAAGACGCATACAAAAGCCTAATGGAAGCATTGGTTCATGGCGGTATGGACAATGCGGTGAAGGTCAATCTGAAATGGATTGAAAGCGACACGCTTGAAACTGATGATCCTGCCGATCACTTTAGTGATGTGGACGGCATTCTGGTTCCCGGTGGCTTCGGAGAACGCGGCGCTGAAGGCAAAATCCAAGCCGCCAAATATGCGCGCGAACACAAAATTCCGTATTTCGGCATTTGTTTTGGCATGCAAATGGCTGTTTTGGATGCTGCACGCCATCTCGCGGGCATTGAGAACGCGACATCTTCCGAATTCGAGAAAGACGGCGTTCATGTCGTGGGCTTGATGAAAGAGTGGCTCAAGGGAAACCAGCTTGAGAAGCGCGAAGCGGCTGGTGATCTGGGCGGAACTATGCGTCTTGGCGCTTATCCGCATCCACTCAAAGAAGGAACGCTGATTTCTGAGGTGTACAACAGCACGGAAGTTTCAGAGCGCCATCGACATCGCTACGAAGTCAACGTTGACTACAAAGAACAGTTGGAAGAAGCGGGATTGGTATTCTCTGGAATGAGCCCAGATGGGTTGCTGCCTGAAACAATTGAATACCCCAAAGACGTGCATCCTTGGTTTATCGGCGTGCAATATCACCCTGAGCTGAAAAGTCGCCCGTTTGAGCCACACCCCTTGTTTTCAAGCTTCATCGCCGCGGCAAAAGAGCAGGGACGTTTGGTTTAAACCTTGGCTTCAACTGACCCAGATTTAGTACCCTCGGTTTGAGCCAGCAATTTCAAAGCGTTTCTGTGATGCTTGCGAGCGATAGAACACGGTGTGCCAAGCGCCGCGCAGCATGAAGAAACAAAGAGCAGCCAACAGGGCGACCCACAGCCACTGATATTCCATGTATTTGGTGGTGTTGGCCAAGAGATAACAATAATATCCAGCCACCGTACCGATGCCCGCTAAGATAATGCCGACGACAAAAACAATGGCTTTTTCGACGATACCACTTGAGTTTTTTGGTTCTTGATCCATGAGTTCTGCCTTATGAAAGCTGTCAAATCTAACTGCCCCGATAGATTTGTATCAAATTTGCGGAAAATAGAAGTTAACGGCGAGACTGACGGATATTCAGGTTAATCGTTAAGCGTCTTGTTCAACCGACCCGCCAGCTCTGTAACGAATTGCCACGCTACTCGGCCAGAACGACTTCCTCTTGTGGTCGACCACTCCAACGCGTCACTGCGTACTTCTTCCAAGCTAACATCAAGCTTAAAATGATTGATGTAACCCTCTATCATTAATAGGTATTCGTCCTGTGTACATTTGTGAAATCCAAGCCACAAACCAAATCTATCTGATAATGATACTTTCTCTTCAACAGCTTCACTTGGGCTGATGGAAGTGGAACGTTCGTTCTCAATCATATCGCGCGGCATCAAATGCCTGCGATTGGAGGTAGCGTAAAAAACGCAGTTTTCTGGCCGACCTTCAACACCACCATCCAACGCCGCCTTTAACGCTTTGTAACTCGTGTCATCATGATCGAACGATAAATCATCACAAAAAAGAATGAAGCGATAATCTGTGTTGCGAATGTGCGACAGCAGTTCCGGCAATGAATCGATATCTTCACGATGTATTTCGACGAGCTTCAAAACGCCTTTTCCCGAAGGGGTATCGCCGTTGATGGTTGCGTGAGCCGCTTTCACCAATGAGGATTTTCCCATACCCCTTGCGCCCCAAAGCAAGGCATTGTTTGCGGCCAATCCGTTGGCAAATCGTTTTGTGTTGTCGAGCAGAATATCTCGCACTTGATCTATCCCATGGAGTAAAACCATCTCGACACGGTTCACCTTATGAACAGGCTGCAACCAGTTTTTCGATGCATTCCACACAAATGCATCGGCAGACTTCAAATCAGAAACCAATGGAACCTCTGGAACTGCCCGTTCTACCAAGGCCAACAAAGCATCCATTTTGGCGTTCAGTTGAACGATTGAGTCGTTTGAGTGATCAACCATTTTGCAGGACTCCAAAGATCAATTTTCGTTCGCCGTATCATGGCAGATCATTTTTGCATAGAAACACGCGCAATGCCTGTGAAATATAGGGATTGTGTTGCATTGCCCCCGCCAAACACTATATTCCAGCCAACAATGACAAGGGCTCTACTTCTAGGTTTTGAGTCTCACTTTTATCGAGGTATTTCATGTTTATTACACCAGCATACGCACAGTCAGCGGGTGGCGCGGGCGGCGGCATTATCGAACTCCTGTTCCCGCTCATTTTGGTTGGCGGCATCATGTGGTTTTTGGTTCTTCGTCCCCAACGTCAACAGCAAAAGAAGCGCGAAGAAATGTTGAGCAATATACGTCGTAACGACACTGTCGTCACAGGCGGTGGAATTGTTGGCAAAGTGACAAAAGTCATCGACGAGACCGAAGTGGAAGTGCAAATCGCTCCTGACACGAAAGTGAAGATATTGCGGTCGATGTTGGCGGATGTTCGCGTTAAAGGCGAACCTGCAAAAGTAGAAAAAGCTGAAAAGCCTGCCAAGAAGTCTAAGTAGACCGACACTTAAAGACCAAATGAACAACACACAGAAAGCCTGACAAATGTTGCACTTCTCCACATCGAAAATGGTTGGAATACTGTTTGTTGTTTTTCTTGGTTTTCTGTTGGCGGTTCCAAACCTGTTCTCTGCCAGCACATTGAACGCGCTTCCTGATTGGATGCCGAAAAAGCAGATTTCTTTGGGTCTTGACCTGCAGGGTGGAGTGCACCTTCAGGTCAAAATCGAAGCGGAAGATATCAAAAAGGAACGCTTGGCCACTTTGGTTGATGACGTGCGTTCGCTAATGCGCGACCGTACTCAAGGACCGTTGGGATATGGCGGCATTCGAGGTCAGGACAACAAGGTCACATTGCGTCTTCTCAAAGCCGAAGATGCTGATGGAGCCAAAACGCGACTTCGTTCGCTGATGGAGCCTTACGTGGCTTCTGATTCCCTTTTGGGCGGTTTGGGCATTGTTGAAGTCGAACAGTCACAACCATCGCCGACAGTTTTGGAATACACGCTTACAGATGACGGAATTGCCGAACGCCTGCGCTCTGCTGTTACGCAGTCGATTGAAGTGATCCGTCGTCGTGTTGATGAATTGGGAACCACCGAACCCATTATTCAGCGTCAAGGCAATGACCGCATCATCGTGCAAGTTCCTGGTTTCGATGACCCGGAACGCCTGAAAGAAGTGATTGGCACGACAGCGAAACTGAACTTCCACGAGGTGAATGCAACAGCCAGTGCAAATGAAGTTTTGCAAGGTGCGCGCCCACCAGTCGGTTTTAAACTGATTGAGACGTCGGATGCCGACAGCGGTGAATCTCACATTCTCATTCGTACTGCTGTAAAAATTAAGGGCGAAGATCTTGCTGATGCCCAACAAGGTGCCGACCACCAAACCAACGAACCTTTGGTGACTTTCCGATTCAATAACAAAGCGGCGAGAATTTTCTGTCAGTACTCGACCCAAAACATCGGTCAGCGTTTTGCGATTGTTCTTGATGATGTGTCCATCTCAGCGCCTGTTATCCAATCATCTATTTGTGGTGGTTCCGGTCAAATCTCAGGCAACTTCACACCACAAGCGGCCGCAGATCTTTCTGTTTTGATGCGGGCAGGTGCCTTGCCAGCCGACATTACCTTTGTTGAAGAACGCACGGTTGGCTCAACCTTGGGTGCAGATTCTATCGATGCCGGGCAAAACGCGTCCATCATCGCTGGTATTTTGGTGATCGTCTTCATGCTGTTGGCTTATGGCGTGCTGGGCATTATCGCGACCATCGCATTGTCGGTGAACATGATCCTGATCATGGGGCTGTTATCCTTCATCGGCGCGACACTCACACTGCCGGGTATTGCGGGCATTGTATTGACCATGGGTATGGCTGTGGATGCCAACGTTTTGATTTACGAGCGTATCCGTGAAGAGCGGCGCAATGGGCGGTCATTGGTTCAGGCCATCGACATCGGCTTTAAGCAGGCGATGGGCACCATTCTTGATGCCAATATCACAACCCTGATCGCCGCATTCATTCTGTTCTATCTCGGCTCAGGCCCCATCAAAGGTTTCGCGGTGACATTGGCGATTGGTATCCTCACATCCGTGTTCACTGCGTTCACACT
>CALHHQ010000305.1 GCA_938030645.1 uncultured Rhizobiaceae group bacterium | reverse complement strand
GGAACCATGAGTTTGGACGCCGCAAATGATTTCGGCTCACGCGACAGATTGAAATTTTTCATCCGTGGATTTGGATGGGCTGTTTTAGCCCATTTCGTTGTCTGGATGGTGAACAATGTTCTCACTCATTCTTATAACTGGCCTGGCGCGAAATCTCTGTTTGATGGAAATGCCAGTGGGCTGACCTTTGTTCATTGGGCCGCCTACATTGTGGTTGTCGGGCTTGCAGTGGGCTGGGTTTGGCGCAGTGAACATATTTCACTGCGGGAAGATGCCAAACGTATTTCAGATTTCAACGCCGTGCTTGTGCGCTGGGCGTTCTTTGCAGTTTTGTTTATCGGTCTTGCCGATATGGCAATTTCATTTCTCCGCGTAGAAGGTTTGTTGGAATCTGTTGTTGGGAAAGAAATGACAACGGCGTTGGGACGCTCCGCGTATCGTGGCCCGTGGGTCCATGTTCCTTTGATGATTCTTGGCTTGATCGTTGCTCTTCGGGCTAAAACTCTCGGATTTCATTGGTTGGCTTTGCTGATAGTCGTTGCTGAACTTGCCATTGTGATCACCCGTTTTGTGTTTTCTTACGAACAGGCGTTCATGGGCGATCTTGTGCGGTTTTGGTATGCAGCCCTGTTTTTGTTCGCATCTGCCTATACGTTGTTGGAAGACGGCCATGTGCGGGTGGATATATTTTACGCTGGTATGAAAAACACCAAAAAAGGGTTTCTCAACGCAGTCAGCACAATCTTGCTTGGCATCACATTGTGTTGGACCATTTTGATAGTTTGCCTCGATGGCGCTGGCTCAATCGTCTACGGACCGGTGGTGAATTTCGAAGTCTCACAATCAGGCTTTGGCATGTATGTGAAATATCTGATGGCCTCGTTCCTCGTTATTTTCGCAATCACAATGCTCATTCAATTTGTCAGTTATCTCATGGAATCTGTTGCGGACTATCGCGATGAAGACGGCACACGGTTAAACCGTGAAGTCGAGATGCACTAACGGGTACAAGGTAGGTTATTCATCATGGAACTCGTATTTCTTGCATTGCTCGTTTTGCTTATGGCTCTGGCTTTAGGCACGGGCTATCCGGTTGCCTTTGCCCTTCCAGGGTCAGCCATCATCACAATCGCTGCGGCGACAGCTTGTGGCTATGTTTTTGCGGGCGATCCCGGTGCTTATTTCGCTCAAGGTGACGGAGGGCAGTGGCTTTCTGCGGGAGTGCTGAATCTTCGAGGGGTCTATTGGGAAGTCGAGCGAGACACGCTTATTGCGATTCCATTGTTTATTTTCATGGGCATTATGCTTCAGCGTTCCAAGATTGCTGAAGATCTGTTGATCACCATGGCTCAACTGTTTGGTCCTGTTCCAGGCGGCTTGGGCATTTCGGTGGTGTTTGTTGGCGCACTTTTGGCGGCCACAACAGGCATTGTAGGCGCAACTGTTGTCGCTATGGGTTTGATTTCACTGCCAGCGATGTTGCGCAACAATTACTCGAAATCACTGGCCACGGGCACCATTGCGGCGTCTGGTACGCTTGGCCAAATTATTCCGCCCTCAATTGTTTTGATTATTCTTGCTGACCAATTGGCTGCAGCAACGGACCAAGCGTCCACATTGCGCAAAGGCTTGCACAAAGCATCGACCGGCGAATTGTCTATGCCGTCTTCTTTTGATGTGACGTCCACTTCGGCCGGTGAAATGTTCCTGGGCGCGCTTATTCCAGGCCTTGTGCTGGTCGCTTTGTACATGGCCTATATTCTCATTTATGCGTTGTTACGCCCGCATGTTGCACCGCCCGTGCGCAGCGAAGGAAAGTTGGATGGCGAGTTTTTCTTCCAGCTTGGTCTAGCGCTCATTCCACCTTTGGCTCTCATTTTCCTTGTTCTTGGATCCATTATTTCAGGAATCGCGACTGTGAATCAAGCGGGCGCAATCGGTGCAGCTGGCGCTTTGCTCATGGCAGGTTATCGATTGACACAAGGGCAGCGAAACTCATTCACTCCCGCGATTTTGGCGCTTATTTCCATGGTCGTGATCGGGTTCATTGTCGGCAATTTTAACACCAATATTAAGTCAATAACCAACAGCACCGACGGCATGGCAATTGCCGTGGCTTTGGTCGCTGTTGCTGTGATGCTGGTGTCGCTGGCATGGAGCGCAATGCGCGCCTACAGAATCGAAAACACTTTGCAAGAAGTGATGATCGAAACAGCCAAAGCCACATCTTTGGTGTTCATCATTCTTCTGGGTGCGGCCATGTTGACTGCAGCATTCAGAGCTTTTGGTGGCGAAGAATTGGTGAAGCATTTCCTTGAAGGTATTCCTGGTGGCTTCTGGGCCAAGTTCATCACCGTTATGGCGGTGATTTTCATCCTTGGCTTCTTTTTGGATTTCATTGAAATCGCAGTTGTTGTCGTGCCAATCGTTGCGCCAATTTTGCTCGCTGATCCATCGGCTAATATCACTGCCGTTTGGTTGGGTGTGATGATCGGTTTGAACATTCAAACGTCATTCCTGACGCCACCGTTCGGGTTTGCGCTGTTCTATTTGCGTGGCGTTGCGCCCGCGATCGTAAAAACGCTCGATATGTACAAGGGTGTGATTGCATTTATTGGTTTGCAACTTGCGGCTCTGGTGATTGTGGCGAATTACCCACCACTGGTGAACTATTTGCCAAACCGTGTTGCAATGCTGTCTGAAACAGCGCCGCCTCCGCGCAATCCACGCCTTCAATACTGTGTTGAAGAATATGTCCACGCAAAACTTACGAACGGTGATCCGGCGTTGATGAATGCGCTTGGCGTGGCGAAGTCTTTGGACACAAGCATTTTGCCAAAGGCTTTGCAGAAAGACTTTGCTAGCAGCTTGGACGGCATCAACAAATCAGATGAACTTTTGCAGGCTGCGAAAGCAGCCGAGGCAAAAGTTGCGGAAGCGGCAGTGGCGTTCCGTCCGCTGCATGTTCAGGTGCGCGGTATTGAACGTGATGCGCGTGTGTTCGATCCGAAGATAGAAGAGTTGGAAACTGCTATTTCGCGTCTGCGTGGGGACGAATTCGCTGAACGCCGTGAAGCGATGGCGAAGACCGTTGAAGGTTATAAAGCGGAACAAAAAGCACTGCTTGAGACTATTCCTGCGGATTGGGTTGAAAAACAAGCCGCCTTCGCCAAGCTGACAAAAGAAGAAGCATCATTGCGACAGCAATTCCGTCGTGCAGCTGATGGATCTTATAATTCGGCTAAGAAGGTTTCCGACACATTGGCCGTCAATGAAGCCTACGTGGCTTTGGGCGAAGAGTTTTCTTCCCTTCGCGCGGATATCGAAAACAAGCCGCCTGCAGAAATGGAGAAAGTGGTCAACGCATTTGCGAACCGCATTGGCGCGCTTGATGGAGCCTCTAAGATCAAATCAGCCATGAGCAAAGTTCGTCGCAATCTGAAACGCCGCACACCAAAAATGGAAGCTGCGTTAAAAGAATTCGACAAAGCCAAAGGTCTGTACGAAGATCAGCTGGAATGGCGCGCAAAGGCAGCAGGTGAGCTTGCGGCTGGTGTGTCGATCTATGAAGTCGCTCTGCGTGACACAATCGGTATGCGTCAACAACAACGCGTGACCCGTGAGCAGGGGCTTTCTATTGCATCTTGCCAATCTGGACACCGTGACATTTCCCTCAATTTCTGATCGAAGAGGAGCATGTCTCCTTCGTTGAAAACATCATCACAACCTAACCAAACCACTGACCATAAAACGGCCGGTGGTTTGGTCGTTGCGGCGGTTGGTAAAATATCAGCTTGGTTGATCGTTTTGATGGTCACCGTTCAGTTTGCTATTGTTGTGTTCCGCTACCTGCTCGGTGTGAATTTCATTTGGGCTCAGGAGTTTGTTTTTGCATTGCATGGGTTGAGTTTCATGCTGATGGCGCCATGGACGTGGATGAAGATGCGACACGTGCGTATCGATGTGTTCAGCGAACGGTTCTCGCCAAAATTGAAAAACCGCGTGAACAAGATTGGTTTCGTTTGCTTACTCTGGCCCATGACGGTTGCCATTTTTGCATCGTCCTTGGGATATGTGACAGAAGCTTGGGGCGTTTTGGAAGGTTCTGCCGAGCTTTCCGGATTGCCGGGCAGGTTTTTGATCAAAACCGTCATTCCAATCTTCGCAGTGTTGATGGTTGTCGCAGCAATTGCGGTTTTGCGTAGCGAGAACACACGTGTTTCTGATGACCATGATTTAGATCTGTCGTGATGTCTGTCGACGTTCTCTTCTTGCTTATTGTGCTCACGGTTTTGCTCAGTGGATATCCGGTCGGCATCGCGCTTGGTGGAATCTCGATGTTGTTTGCCGGAATTGCTTACCTTTTTGGTGCATTTGATGGGGCTTTGTTTCTGGCTTTGCCTTCACGTTTGTTTGGTGTGATGTCCAACCCAGTTTTGGTGTCCATTCCGCTCTTTGTTTTCATGGGTTTGGTTTTGGATCGATCACGCATCGCAGCCGATATGTTGCTGGCAGCAAGACGTTTGTTCCAAGGAAGCGCTGCAGGATTGACCATATCGGTCACCATTGTTGGATTTCTATTGGCCGCATCGACGGGTATTGTCGGGGCAAGCGTCGTGGCACTGGGTGTGTTTGCCCTGCCGACCATGTTGCGCAGCAATATCTCCCCCCAACTCGCCAGCGGTACGGTTGCTGCTGCGGGTACACTTGGTCAGATCATTCCACCATCAATTGTGCTGATTGTATTGGGCGATCAGATGTCGAATGCGTGGCAGAAAGCACAACTGGACGGCGGTAATTTTGCGCCTGATACGGTATCCGTTGCAGACCTTTTTGCTGGGGCACTCTTACCGGGGGTGCTGTTGGTCTGTTGCTATATTACCTACCAATTGTTTGTGAGCAAAGGTCGTTCATCGGTTGACGTTTTGGACAACGAGATTGGTCTTCCACCGTTGTGGCGTGTGCTAGTTTCGCCTCTCTTACTCATTGTGGCTGTGCTTGGATCCATGTTGTTTGGATTGGCAACAGCGACGGAAGCCGCCAGCGTTGGCGCGGTGGGTGCTCTATTGTTGGCATGGGGACGACTGGATTTTTCAAAATTCAAAGAAGTGGTTTTTGAAAGTGGTCACTTGACCGCAACGATTTTTCTAATCGTCATAGGTGCATCCATGTTCTCGCTCGTGTTCAGAGGATTAGGTGGAGAAGAAACGATTTTGGGTTTCTTATCCGATTTGCCAGGTGGAACATTTGGTGCGCTATTCGTCACGATGGTTGTGATCTTTGTGCTTGGGTTCTTTCTAGAGTTTTTGGAAATCTCCTTTGTTGTGGTGCCGCTGGTTACTCCGGCTCTTTTATCCATGCCCATGGCCGACGGTTCCCTCATGTCTCCCATTTGGCTCGGTGTTCTGATTGCGCTTAATCTACAAACGTCATTCCTGACGCCGCCTTTCGGCGTATCGTTGTTCTATTTGCGCAGCGTCGCACCAAAGGAAATTACGACACGTATGATCTATCGTGGTGTGGTTCCATTCGTCGGATTG
>CALHHQ010000304.1 GCA_938030645.1 uncultured Rhizobiaceae group bacterium | reverse complement strand
CAGAAACGCATCGCACATGGGAGCGGACATGAACCACTTGCTGCCATTAATGCGCCAAATACCATCTTGCAGCGGCTCGGCTTTTGTCTCAGCTGATCTAACGTCAGAACCGCCCTGGCGTTCGGTCATTGCCATGCCCAGTGTTACACCACGCTTTTTTGAAAGCGGATTATGTGAGGGATCATAGGTTGACGATAAAATCTTGCCCTGCCATTCACTCAACAACGGCTGATTAGCCACCAACGCTGCCACGGAAGCATTGGTCATGCTCATTGGGCACAGATGACCGCTTTCAACACCACCGGAAATATACATGCGGATGGCGCGCGCTAGATTTCGGTGGCCTTTGTCTCCCTCATCTTCACGCCAAATCGAAGCGTGCAAGCCAGATTCCACCCCTTTACGCATCAGCGCATGCCATGCAGGATGGTATTCCACACGGTCGATGCGCTCACCCTTCGCATCATGCGTATGAAGCACAGGTGGATTTTCGTTTGCCAGAGCTCCTAATTTTATCGTGTCCGCCATGCCAGCCCAAGCACCAAGTTTTACGAAGCCGTCCTTGGCTTCCTTCGACATGGAAACTGAAACAAGATTCAGGACTGGGTCAGTACTAAAGGCGTTAAACCCAGCATATTCAGGCGATTGATTGGTCATATTTACTTTATGAGTTGGAAAAGACGATTCTGCAATGTTCAAACAAAAAAACCGCAGTAGTTTCACACTGCGGTCTGTTCTGTTTTTTGTTTATGCTACAAAACTAGCTGCTTGGCAGTAGCACTTTGTCTATGACGTGGATGATGCCGTTTGAGGCTTTGATGTCGGCTTTGACCACTTTAGCCTTGTCTACGAACACCTTGCCAAAACGCTTGCGCACTTTGATGGTGGTGTCGCCGCCCTTTTTCAAAGTTGCAATGTTGGCGGATTTGATTTTGGCTGCTGATGACGGCACGCGTGCCGGCACAACGTGATATTTCAGGATTGCTGCAAGTTGGTGCTTGTTTTCAGGTTTTAGCAGGTTTTCGACAGTCCCTTTTGGCAGTTTTGCGAAAGCTGCATCTGTGGGCGCAAACACTGTAATGTTATGCGTTTTGCTCAAGGCGCCTGCCAGACCAGCTGCTTTTGCTGCTGCGATCAATGTGTTGAACTTACCCGTTGAAGCGGCTGTTTGCACGATGTTGCTTGCAGCGGTTGCCGGTAGTGTCAATGCTAGTGCGATAAAGCCTGTGGCTAGAAGTTTTTTCATGAGTACTCTCTCCCTTTGTGAGTTTATATTGTGTCTTGGGAAGACATGTTTATTTATGTCTTGGGAAGACAATGTGAGTAACGACAGCGTTTCAAAATAGTTTCAAATTAATTCAAGTTTCCTGTTGGCAATTTACCAAAACGCATGAAACCGATCAGAAAGCCTTGTACTATTTAGCATTGCTGTCTATAGGTTTGGCTTTAATGGTAAATGTAAAAAACTCTCCCTTAAAAAGCTTCAACCAGCGCCATTTGCTGGGCATTGCGGAGCTGTCGCCCCATGAAATTCAATATCTTTTAGACCGTGCCGATGAAGCCGTTTCTGTTTCTCGTCAGCTGGAAAAAAAGAAGTCTGTCTTGCGCGGCCGCACGCAGATTAATTTGTTTTTTGAAGCCTCAACACGCACGCAAGCCTCTTTTGAATTGGCGGGCAAACGCCTTGGCGCGGATGTCATGAACATGTCGGTTGCGTCTTCATCCGTCAAAAAGGGCGAAACGCTAATCGATACGGCGATGACGCTAAATGCGATGCAGCCTGATTTATTGGTCGTGCGACATCAATCTGCAGGTGCTGTGGAACTTTTGGCAAACAAAGTGGGCTGCTCCGTCATTAACGCAGGCGATGGCGCACATGAGCACCCTACTCAGGCTCTTTTGGATGCGTTGACCATTCAGCGCAACAAGGGTTCATTCGACGGCTTGGTCGTGGCGATTTGTGGCGATGTGCTGCACAGCCGCGTGGCGCGCTCCAATATTTTGCTCCTCAATGCCATGGGTGCGCGGGTGCGGGTTGTTGCGCCTTCAACGCTTCTGCCATCAGGAATTGAAAAATTCGGCGTTGAGGTCTTTCGAAACATGAAAGACGGTTTGAAGGACGCCGACATCGTCATGATGCTGCGCGTGCAACGCGAACGCATGGCTGGCGCGCTTATTCCTTCGGTTCGCGAATATTTCAAATATTTCGGACTGGATGCGGAAAAGCTTTCCTATGCAAAACCCGATGCGCTGGTGATGCACCCTGGACCGATGAACCGGGGTGTCGAGATTTCATCCGAAATTGCCGATGGCCCTCAAAGTGTGATTGAAACACAGGTCGAGATGGGCGTTGCGATCCGCATGGCGATTATCGAAATCCTGATGGAGAACACCAAAAATAACTCTAGCAACGGTGGAGGCGCACAATGAGTAAGCAAAAGACACTCGTCAAGGGCGCTTATGTTGTTGATCCATCACAGGATATCGACGGTATCTTTGATATCTTGATTATCGATGGTAAAATTGATGCGGTACGCGAAAGTCTGACCGCGCCAAAGGATGCGGAAATCATTAACGCTACTGGCAAACATGTTTTTCCTGGCCTGGTAGACGCGCGTGTTTATGTGGGTGAACCAGGTGGTGAGCATCGCGAAACCATCGCTTCTGCCAGCAAGTCTGCCGCGGCTGGTGGTGTGACGAGTTTCATCATGATGCCGGAAACTGATCCCGTGATTGATGATGTGGCGCTCGTTGATTTCGTGCGCCGTGCCTCTCGCGATGATGCAGAAGTTCGGATTTATCCTGCGGTCTCAGTGACCAAGGGATTTGAAGGCAAGGAACTGACAGAAGTTGGCCTGTTGCAAGAGGCAGGTGCTGTAATGCTGACCGAAGGCAAGCGCTCGCTCAACAACAACCAAACCCTCAAG
>CALHHQ010000303.1 GCA_938030645.1 uncultured Rhizobiaceae group bacterium | reverse complement strand
TACACTTCACAAAATCCAGTTTTCTTATCCAATTCTTACATCGGTGCGAACTTGAAATCTGTCGGGATCAAAGATAGCAACGGAGACCTCCATTAGGCTGCCATCTTGAACATAGAGTTGAGCTTCGATTTGTAATACAGGCGCTCCCAATGCCAATCCTAAAATTTCAGCCTCTTCTTGAGGGCAAGAAATTGCCTTTGCTGCTTGGCTTACGCGCGCCACAGAAACGTTAAAACTCTTTTCGATTGTGCGGAAAACCGAGGTTTCCTTTTTCTGAAACAAAGGTTCTATGCCAGCATAACGTGCGGGGACATAAACCCGGCTAACATTAAAGGGCTTAGCCTCACCATCGAGAGTTCGTGTGCCGTAAACTTGTAGCCAATAATCGGTTTCACTTACATAGCCTTCCAGTTGTGGGATATCTGCCGTTCGAACAGTGTTGGTGGTAATGTTTGACAATTCGGTTTCACGCCCCAAGCTCAACAGTTCATTGATGTCCGTTGTGTTCATATTGAAACGGGGCTTTGGTTGGTCAGAAATTATCTGCGTGCCGGAACGTTTTTTGCGTTCCAACACACCCACTCGTTCCAATTCCGCAAATGCAAGGCGCAGTGTTGAACGACTGATGCCAAGCTTTGCTGCATAACTGGCTTCTGGTGGGAGTTTTGCGCCAACCGGCAAAGCTCCGCTCATAACTTGTTCTAGGATGCTATCTGAAACCTTTTGGTAAAGCGCGGTCATTGCAATGTCCTTGGCAGCCAAAGTGCCAAATCAGGAAAAAGAGTCAGCAAAAGAGCGAAACCCAACAAGATCAAGAAAAAGGGTAAGGCTGCTCTGGCGATTGTGCCTATGCTTTCAGCTGTTTGCGATTGAATGACAAACAGATTAAAGCCAATAGGCGGTGTGATTTGACTGATTTCTACTGCCACAACCACGAATATGCCAAACCAGATCGGGTCGAAACCAGCTGCTGTGACGAGAGGCAATGTGATCGGCAGTGTCATGACGATGATAGAAGTGCCATCCAAAAACATACCAAGCACAGCATAAAAGACGAGCAATACAACGATCAACATGAAGGGCGATAATCCAAGTTCTGCAATTTGACCCGCAACCGCCTTTGGAATGCCAAGAAAGCCGAACGCAGAATTGAGCAGGGAAGCGCCGATTATGATCAATCCGATCATGGCAGACGTTCGCACCGCGCGACGCCCGGCAGCAATCATCGTGGAAACGCTGAACCGTCCCATTGCAATCGCAATAAGAATGGCCCCCAGCACACCGACAGCTGCCAGTTCGCTGACACTTGCCAACCCCAGATACAGTGACCCCATGATCGCGAAAATCAAGGCAGCTACGGGGCCGATGTCGCGCAAACCTTTTGCCTTTTCGGCCCAACCGGATTTTTCAACAGTGGGCTGTGAGCCTGAGAGCGACTGGTTTAGTGCGATATAGGCCATGTAGAGGCCAGCCAAAGTAAGGCCGGGAATCACTCCTGCGATAAAGAGTTCCAGAATGGATTGTTCAGCCACAACGCCATAGATGATCATGATAATGGATGGAGGAATGAGGAATCCTAATGTTCCTGCGCCCGCAAGCGATCCCATCGCCATTTGACGGTCATATCCTCTGCTTTGGAGTTCAGGGAGGCTCACTTTGCCTACAATCGCAGTCGTTGCAGCAGACGATCCAGATACAGCCGCAAACAGGGTGGAGCCAACAACATTCACATGAAGCAAGCCGCCGGGCAGCCTGCCCAACCATGGTGCCAGGCCGGAAAAGAGCGAGCGACCCAGCCCTGCAGCCACGAGCACTTCGCTCATCAGGATGAACAAAGGCAAGGATAGCAGTGGCGTTGGAATGATTGATCCCCAGATCACGCCACTTGAAAAAATATCCATCGGAATATTGGGTTTGAAAATTACCAACAAAATATAGCCGGTTGCAAATAGAGAAAGCCCGATCCAGACGGAACCGGCAAGCAGGGCTACGAACAACAAAAACGTGACAATACTGATCTCAAACATCAGACAACCCGCCATCTGCATCCGCTTCACGCCATTCGAAAGGCAGATCCAGTGCACGCCTGACGATGCGGGCGAACAAATCGAGCCAGAGTTGCGCCATGCCCCAAAACACGATGGCCTGCGGTATCCAAAGCGGGGACTTTGTAACAGATGTCGCCAAGATATTGCGTTCAAAAGAGGTAGATGTTTTCGTCCACATGGCAGAAACGATCAAAGCCACAATGACCAGCGCAATCAGATTAGCAAGGATGTCGAGCCATTTTGCAACTTTCTGTGGCAGGGCTTCCGTCAATAAAGATATACGCACATGGGTCGCCGATCTGATGGCCGGTCCCGATGCCAATGCAAAGATCGCAGCCATCGCATATTGGCTGAACTCCCAAGTGAACGAAAGGCTTTTGGCTTGGGCGCGGGCCACGACCTCAGTCAGCATTAGCGCACAATAGCCAAAAATCAGATATACGGCTACTGTCTCTGCCAGCCGTGAAAAGCGATCAATGGTGTTTAGAAAAAAGTTCATTTGAACTGAATGTGGCAGGGGCTCACTGGAAAGTAAGCCCCCTTCACAGAATTTTATTTACCAACCTTTGCGGCGTAGGCATCAACTATGGCTTTTGCTTCAGGCACTTTTTCAAAGAATGCACCCCACATGGATTTGCCAGCCTCAGCCATTTTGGCTTTCAGGCTGTCATCTGCTTTTGAAACGGTCATGCCATTGTCCACAAGCACTTTGGTTTTGCTTGTGTCTTCTGCCGCAGATGCTGCCCAAAATTCTGCTTCCATCTTGTCAGCCAGGCCCTGAATGACGTTGCGCTCGGCATCTGTCAGTTTGTTCCAAGCATCAAGGTTCACAGTCACTGCGTCTGGAGACATTGACCAGTTCAACGGGTTGAAGTGCTTGGTAAACTGATAGAGCTTTGAGTTGGCACCGGTAGACGTAGACGTTGCTGCACCATCGACTGTCCCAGCTGCCACAGCTGCTGCCAATTCTCCAAACGGAAGTTCAACGGGAGCTGCACCCATCTTTTTCAAGAATTCAAATGATGTGGCATTGAACGCTCGAATACGCTGGCCATTCATATCATCGGCGCTGACAACCGCTGCTTTGGTGTAAATACCTGGGGACGGCCAAGGCACATAGTAAAGTACCTTCTGGTTTTTTGATGCGAAAATCTCGTCGTATTTTGGTCCAGCGACTTCAAGCCAGGTCTTCATTTGATCCTGACCTTGAATGAGATAGGGCAGTGTATCGATACCGAGGAACGGTGCTTCACCAGCTTGCAGGAACAGCAGCATATCGGCCATTTGAACAATGCCGTTTTCAACCGCTGATAGTTTTTCAGTTATTTTCACACCTATCTCACCTGACAGGTGAACCGTGATGTCAACAGATCCATTGGTTTCCTTGCGCACAGCGTCAGCAAATTTGATGGCGCTCTGGGCGTGAAAGTTGTTTGCGCCCCAAGCCGTACTGAGATCCCATTTGGTTTCTGCCCAGGCGGCCGAAGTGCTGAATGTGATTGCAGCAGTTGCTGCCATAAGTGATTTCATAAAAGTCATTGAGTTTCCTCCGTTTGGATTTTGGTCATTTGGTAAACAGTTTGGGCAACCTTCTCCGTGATGAGCCCATGCGATAGATCTCTGGCTACTGCCTTTCTATCGCGCTGGAGTGGGTCGCCAAACCCACCTCCTCCCGGTGTTTGGAGCACAAGTCGTTCTCCAGCCGGAATCTTGTAAAGTCCTTTGTCATTTATCTCAGTGCCATCGGTAATTGTCACTTTGCCCGCGGCTCCGTTTTTCCCACCTTGTCGACCTGATGGTCCTGATGTCAGTCTTTCAAATGCTGCAGCAGACAAGGACATATCTTCATCGATGGCAGAGCCAATTTCAATGCGTTGTGCCAGGCCCCCGCGATATTTTCCGGCCCCTCCAGTATCAGGAGCAAAACGTTTGGAATGATAAATCAAAGGTGCCGCAGTCTCAGATACTTCTACTGAGACCGCACCAACGCCCGACGGAAAAGCAGTGGTTGATATTCCGTCGAGTTCGGGGCGAGCACCCATCCCCCCAAGAGCAACATTCAATGAGGTAAACGGTGTTTGACCCGCGCCTGAAATTGACATGGTCCATAGTGCACCGGAACTCTCTGCCAGAACCTCACCAGGAAGAGCTTGCTCCAAACAACCAAGCATGAGGTCCGGCAAGGCCTGGCCTATGACATGCCTGGCACTCACCGGGCTGGGTCTTTCTGCACTTACAACCAGGCCGGGAGGTGCTGTGATTGTAATCGCGTCAAGGGATGCTTGATTGTTTGGAACTTCAGGCGTTAGTAGCGCTCGAATGCCGAAAGCAGCATAAGCAGCACTGTAATTGAGAGGGCAGTTGATACCTCGGTTTACAGCTTTGGACGAACCGGAAAGGTCCACATCTATTCGGCCATCAGCGATGGTCATTTTAGCACGCAATTCAATCGGCTTATCATAGCCGTCCAATTGTATGCAGTTTTCATAGGTGCCCTTTGGTGCCCGGGCGAGTGCTGATTTGGTTCCAGCCGCGGAGCGACCAAAGATGAAGCTTGCGACTTCCTTGAGGTCTCTTAGCTCATATTCGTCCATCAAATGGATCAACCGTGAAACACCGGTGTCATTACAGGTGAGAAGGGACAGAATATCTCCACGGGCTTCATGAGGAACGCGGGAATTTGTCGTAACGATGCCAAGCAGGTCTTCGTTGAGTTGTTTGCCACGACGAAGGTGCATCACGGGGATGGTCACCCCTTCTTCAAAGACTGAGGCGGATTCTGCCGACCATCCACGCCCACCAACATCAACAATATGGCTGGTTGAAGCGAGATAACCAATGATCTTGCCGTTCAAGAATGCCGGTGTGACAACAACAAAGTCGAACACATGCCCGGCCCCCAGCCAAGGGTCATTGGTCACAAGCGCATCGCCAGGCTTTAACTGTTCTGGTGGTACAATCTTCAACATGGCGTTTACCGATGCTGCCATTGTATTGACGTGACCTGGCGTCCCGGTGACAGCCTGCGCCAACATCATGCCCGAAGCATCGAAAACTCCTGCCGACAGATCACCCGCCTCGCGAACAATTGCCCCAAATGCTGCCCGCATCAATGCATTGGCTTGTTCTTCGCAAACTGAGATCAGCCTGTTCCACAAAACATTCTGCGCAACAATGTCCAGTGGTTTGGTCATAATGCATTCCGATCAAGCACAAGGTGACCATCGTTTGATTTTTTCATTGACCAACCGGGTCGGACCAGTGTCGTCGTTTGGTCTTCAGAAATTGCAACAGGGCCACCCAACAATGCGCCGCTTAGAGAGGATCGCTCAAAAACCTCATAGTCAATATGATCTTGCAATTTCAGGTCGTAGATGTCCCTATTTGCGCTAGAGAAAGATTTTGTGGTTTGAACAACTGCCGAACGCTCTTCTTCACGTAATTCGCGGGCGCTGACACTGATTGAAACAACCTCGATGGGAATGCCATTCAGATGAAATCCGAATTGCGCTTCATAGTGCCTTAAAAAAGTTGTCTCAAGGTCTTTCAGTTCAATCTTGCCATCAATGTCCAAAGTCAATTCCAGACCCTGTCCCTGATAGCGCATGTCGGCTTTAACCGATGTTTCGATCCGATCTTCGGGAACCGCCTCTTCAACAATTTTCCGCACATAATTGGTCTGTTCGGCGATGCGCTTTGTCAGCGAGGAAACATCGATTGCATTGATCGTTTGCGTGATGGAAATGGCACTTTCAAATGCAACGGGTGACCGTAAGAAACCTACGGCCGATCCGACGCCAGCGTTAAGCGGAACTATGATGCGGCGAATGCCAAGTTTCTCTGCAATTCTTGCCGCATGTAATGCGCCACCGCCGCCTGAAACCAGCAAATCAAAACTTGCCACATCAAGGCCAAGTTCAATGCCGTGTACGCGTGCAGCATTGGCCATGGTTTCATCTGCCAACTCAACGATACCAGCTGCAGCTGCTTTAACGTCTTCCATGCCCATAGGTTCTTGAATATGTCTCCAAATCACAGCGGGCGCCTTGGCCGGAGTCAGCTCAATCATACCGCCTGCAAACCCACTTGCGGCGATATTTCCGACCGTCAGATGTGCGTCCGTGATCGTGGCTTCATCTCCGCCACGCCCATAAGCGGCCGGGCCGGGATCAGACCCGGCACTTTGAGGTCCCACCTTCAAACGTCCCAGAGTGTCAATTTTCGCAATTGATCCGCCACCCGCACCAATTTCCACCAGTTCAACCGTTGGAACGCGTATCGGCAAACCGCTACCTTTTACATCCCGCCATGCACGGGCAACCTCGAAGTGTCGCGTTGTTTGCGGCAAACCATTTTCGATGAAACAAATTTTGGCGGTTGTGCCGCCAATATCCAGAGAAAGGGTTTTACTGGACCCAACCTCCCGTGCAACGTGTGCCGCCAGTGCAACGCCACCAGCGGGCCCGCTCTCCACCAACCGAATGGGGAAACGCATCGACTGGTCGATGGTTGTCAAACCACCGCCAGAAAGCATCATCAACAGGGATCCTTCAAACCCTTGCGCCTCAAGCTGCGATTGCAGTTGGGCCAGATATCGCGACATCAACGGACGAACATAAGCGTTGGCACAAACGGTTGAGAAACGTTCATATTCGCGAATTTCGCAAGCAACTTCTGCGCTTTGACAGACCGTTACTTCATCACCCAGAAGGGTGCGCAATTGCTCGGCCACATAAATCTCGTTGGCTGGATTGCGGTAAGAATGAAGGAACCCAACGGCAACTGCTTCAACTTTCAGCGAACGCAACTGCTGCGCCAGGTCTTCAATATCTTTGTCTTTGGGAGATTGTGAGATGGAACCGTCGGCCAAAACCCGTTCGTTGATTTCCAGACGTAGAGGGCGAGGAACCAACGGTTCCGGCATCTCGATATCAAGCGCATATTGCTCGAAACGCTTTTCATAACGCATTTCCAAAACGTCACGGAAACCGCGTGTCGTCACCAGTGCTGTTTTGGCGCCACGCCGTTCGATCAAGGCGTTTGTCGCCAACGTTGTTCCATGAACAATGGTTGAGATATCTTGGTAGGTCAGTGAAAGGTCTTGCAGGATACGGCTAACACCCTCCATGGCACCAACGGCAGGGGCCTTGGAAGTGGTGAGAACTTTGATGGACGAGATGCCATTCAATGTTTCCGAAACAACGTCTGTGAACGTTCCACCAATATCAATTGCAATACGTACCATAATTTAAAGTACGTACTAAAAAAATGACTGTCAACGAAAATGGTCAAGAGGAAAGTGACCGCCTGATAGATCGGTTTTGGTTCGTGAAGTGGAGTCGCATACAAGCTGAATGCAATATTGCTGGCATGCATTAAGTCCGCATCTCGGTTGTTCGACGCCTGAGTAGGCGATTAGTCACAAATGGAAGCCTTCGGGAAATCGAGCGAGAGTTTTGAACTTTGCTCAAATGTCCGATAGATGAAGGCGCATACGAAATGACCGAACACATCGGTTGCTGTCAAGCACACCGGCGGAAGCGCTGAACTTCCACAAGACATTATCGATCGTCACGAGGGTAAATCTGGCGTGGCACAACGCCCCCTAGGTACAATAGAAAACCACATCTAAATAGAGCGCAGGGTTTTGCGAAAAAATTTATCTAATCTCAACTGTACCAAACACCCCGAAGCGCAATCAAAGAGCTTCAGGGTCTTTACCTTTTTAGTGTGACTGTTCCCAATTTCATGGAACGAATTCCGTTGTCATCTTCTACTCCTTCTCGAAATCGATGGATGAGATACGTGCGACTGCACTGGTAGATCCACTTGGCGTGAGCGCATGCCAAATCGCATATGGAACGCTTTCTGGGTTGAGGAGTTGTAGCATCAGTCACCGAACAATGGAGGTTGATATGAATACATCGACACAAAAGACAGCTCATTCTCAGGCATTGTCCAAATCATCTGCGAAAACCAGCAGCTCGGCCAAAAAGGCAATTGAGAAGGTCAAGACAGCTGCTGTGAAGGCTAAAAAAACGGCCATAGAAAATGCTGAAAGTATAGCGGAAGCTGCTGTGGAAGAAACGCGCGCAAGCGCCGAACACGTTGCCGCCACTGGAAAGCACCAAACTGAGGACGTGATACGTTCAATCAGCCGAGCTATTGAGGCGGGCAGCCGAAGCTTAGAACAAGATGGCATGAAAAAGACAGCATCATATGCACGTTTGGCAGCCGATGGGCTGGGACAAGCAGCATCAGAAGTTGATCAGTTGGACACCCAACATCTTGCTGGCAAAGCTGAAAGCATCGTGCGCAGCAACCCCATGTTGACGTTCGGCGCTTTGGCACTGGCAGGTTTTGCGCTGGCATCAGCTATCAAAAAAACCAGCTAATCGTCGAGGCTACTCTGGAAAGGACATAGACATGAACACATCCCCAAACATTATTGATACGGTCCGAGCATTGTTGTCGGATGGATCACTGTTGATCCGACAAGAAATTAAATTGGCAAAAGCTGAGGCTGAAGAAAAAATAGACCAAGCGCAGAGCGGCTTGATCGCCCTTGCGGTTGGTTTGCTAATCGCGATGGTTGCCTTGCTGGTTTTAGTGCAAGCACTTGTCGTAGCTCTGGGCAACCTAATGCCACCGTCTTTGGCAGCTTTGCTCGTCGGGGTCGCCTTAGCGGTGATCGCATTCGTAGCAATCACCAAGGCACAAGCTGATTTGAAGCCAAAAAATCTGGCACCTCGCAGGACAGTTAAGTCCGTATCTGAAAGTGCAATCGCAATTAAAGAGGCCATTTAAGATGACTTTGAACGCAGAGATTATTGAAGACGATATTATCCGTATCAGAAAGCGCATGGAGCAGCGCCTTGATCAACTCAACCATGATGTTCAGCCCGCGCAACTCATGCAGGGTTTGTTGAACGGCAATGGCTCATCCGTGAACACCAATGTGACCAATTTGTTGGAGACTGCGAAAGCCAACCCTATCGCCGCCACTGTTGTGGGTTTGGGCATTGCCAGTTTGTTCATGTCCAAGCAGACCAAATCTACAGAGCCTGCAAGTGTGTCAGCCACCACTGACACCGCAAGCCGCGTTGGCGATCACTTATCGAACATCCAGTCATCTTCGGCCGAAGTGTCTACAACATTGAAAAGCGGTTTGAACAACGCACAGGCCACTGCTGAAAGCATAGGTACTAAAGCCAAGCGTAAATTGGAAACAGCTGCCACAGCTGCCAATGAAACTCTACAAGACGCAGTGGAAGCAACATCCGAAACTGCAAGATCTGCGCCAGCGCAGTTGAAAGCACGTGCCGATGATGCCACTCACTGGGTGAAACAAAACCCAATTCCTGCAGGATTGATGGCGATCGCTGCTGGCGCAGCAGTATCGTCTTTTTTCACAGCAAAGGGTTCCGCTTCACGATTGGAGGCCAGCAAACAATTGCATGCAGATGCTCGCACCAGTTTGCCCAAACCAGCTGCGAAGAAAAAAACAAAGCCCAAGGCCAAAACGGCTTCTAAGAAATCGTCCAATAAGAAGTTGCCACCAAAGCCCATCACGACCAGAGTGGCCAAAGCGCGCAATGCCAAGGGAAAACCGGACACCGCCGCGAAAGCTGCTGTGGCACCAAGCACGCTTACCAGTGCGTGATTTAGCATGAAAAAGTCAAAAATAAGAGCGCTTCGTGACGAGCGCTCTGGGGTGGGACGCTATGCGGCCCGCCCTTCACAAATACCCATCGCGGGTTGGAAACGAATTGTATCAAGAACATATCAGCAAATTGGCACAGCCGATTTATCTTTAAAGTGTGCTGGCGTGGCATTTTTCGCATTCTTGTCCATTTTTCCCGTGCTTGCCTGTTTGGTTCTCATTTACGGCCTTTTTGCAGACACGTCGTCACTGAACGGGCATATGTCTGTGCTGCGCGAATTTACGCCACCTTCCGTGTTTGACATCGTTGAAGAGCGATTGAGCGCATTGCTGAGCCAACCTCAGGTTGGTTTGGGAATTGGTCTAGCCGTATCGTTTACTTTGGCGTTGTGGAGCGGCTCACGCGGCACCAACGCTCTGATTTCCACGATCAGCAGTGCATATCACGAACATGCCGAACGCCATTTCTTAAAGTCAGCGGCTCTGTCACTCGGATTGACGCTAGGTGCGCTTGTATTTGTCACCATTGCACTTTTTACAATCGCCTTCATTCCTGCAATCGTGAATTTGATACAACTGCCAAATGCAGCAGAGACAGTCGCCATGTACACGCGCTGGCCAATTTTAGCACTTTTTGTAGCTGTGTCCTTGGCCATCTTGTTCCGCTTCGCACCTCACCGCAATGGCGCGAAATGGAGCTGGATCGCTCCAGGGGCCATCGTCTCAACTTTGCTTTGGATTGTCCTATCCATTCTGTTTTCAATTTATGTTGAACAGTTTGGCAATTACAGCGCGACTTTCGGCTCGCTCTCAGTCGCCGTCGTTATGATGCTGTGGCTCTACTATTCTACTATGGCGATTGCGCTTGGTGCAGCTTTAAATGCTGAAATGGAGCATCAAACCAAGGTCGATACAACAGCCGGACCATATAAGCCGATGGGCGAACGAAACGCCTTTGTCGCGGACACCACACCGGAACCAATTCGCCGCTAGTCGGTTTACTTAATGAACCACATACATGGAAAGGATTTCCACATGTACAACTTATTCTATCTCATCGGTGTTATCGTAGTGGCCTTGGCCGTCTTGTCACTTTTGGGCATTGCTTAAACGAACAAAGGCATGCGCGCCGCACTGATCAATTGAATATGTGGCGAATGAAAAATTTGATCCAGCCGCTATCTTAGAAAGAAAAACCGCTCGTCTGATCTATAGAACTTACATTTGCCCTCACGCGGGTTCAGCAGACGTGAAAGACGTAAGAACCTTCTTGTGGTTCTAGACGAAGCAACATCGTTTAAGTCCCCTGTGACGACAACTGGGCTGTCGTCATTACGCAGCATCTTTCCTAAAAACGCCATTTCGGCATCACGCCCAATTGGTTCTCTACAGCCAACGGTGGCTCAGGATGGACAACAAACAGACAAAACTGGGAAACGTCTGAATGCTCAACCATCGTATCGAAACTTGTAGAATGGCATAAGAGAATGCGGAGGTTGGGTCGGAATTTAGGAACCCAACAACGGCAAGAAACGAGGCTAAGAACACAAAAAGGTTCTGCATTCGCGGAAACTCACGAATCCTGTACCCCCCCTAGAGTGATGGCGCAAACGGAAACAGGCTGGTCACCAGACAAAAGCTCGCCAGCGAAGTTGGAATCCCAAAAATAATTTTAGTACCCGTTCCTCAACAAGAAAGGGCTGCACAAACGGGGAAGTTTTGTGCAGCCCTTTTGAGCTACGATCAGCACTGGGGGGGGAAATGCTAGATCAAGCTTGTCTTATTTACGGAGATGACAATCTATTCTCACCTCTTCGTCGCGCTCTTTAGCCTGTTTGTGAAGCCAGTAACTTTATTTCCGACGACTACGTACAAACGTTTGCGCCGCGTGATTGGTTCCCAAAATTGTTGGAGCATATTTTAAGTGCCATTATGTCACCGTTGGTTGATCACGACGAACGCATGATCTTATCGGTCCGTGCGGCTAGAAACTCCGTGTCGACCTTCAGCAGATTGGCTGCTTTCGAGCCTTTCAAGACCAAGTCTAAATGTCCGATAAGGATTTCACGTGCGTCCGACTCCGCAATTTCTAAAAGACGACCAAGCGCGTCTACGATATGTTTGGTCATTAAAACGTTGTTGCTTGATGCACGACGTAAAGGGTGAAACGCCGTGTTAATCAAATCTTCCAAAGTGAGACCTGGTACAAGAAGCCTTGGAACACCGTCATCATCCGCACGTACGTGGTCACGCAAACCATTTTTGACTGGAGACGCCAACGCCGAAGAAATTCGGTCAACGCAAGTTACAGCGGTGTAGGTGTCATTAATGCCGGGGGAAAGAGCTCTAAGAGCAATCTCAATGAGAAGATTGATTGAGAACTCAACATCGGAATCCGGCGATCGACTGTGAGATACCCTGACCGAATTGTGCACAGTGTCACTGACCTCAGACAGCTGCTCATCTGAGAGAACAGAGTTGAAGCGAACAAGTTTCTGGCCTTTTAGAATAAATTCTCCTTGACCATGCAAAAAGGTCAAAAAGTCGTTATTGTCCCGTCCAAGCTGCACCAAGTTTTCTATTTTTAAATTGGCCACATATCCAGATTTTTCTGCACAGACCACAGAACCTGTATTATTGCGCTCTGGAACCTCCTGATTGTATTGATCAACTGCCTCCTGATAAACGAGCGCATCAATATCTATTTCCAGCTGCGTTGAAATTTCTGCCACTTCTTCATCTACAGTCACATTTATGGAAGCTGTGTGAACAAAATAAATCAGCTGAAGCACCGAGAGGCCCGCCAGCAGAAACGTGCAAGCGATAGAAAAGGACGGCACAAAACTTTCATCTGTTTGGTGAAGCACGGTTAACGAGAAAAGAAACGTCCCACCAAACAAACCGGCGGTAAATTGGTTCGTTGCGTCTCCTGTAAATCGCTGAAGCAATCGGGGGCCAATATTGCCTGCTGCAGTGGTGAAGACCACCAGCACCAGTGAATAAACCAACCCAAGTGTTGTAATCGAGGCTGAAGCGACTGTTGAGAGAACGGATTTTGCCGTGTCGTAATCAGTGTAGAAGTAGCTAAACGCCTTATTGTTGGAAAACTCGGGAAAAGAATGGTCAAGCCATAATGCGCCGAGAGAGCTGAACCACAAAGCCAATGACATCAGCCCCGGGACGGTTCCAAGACTACCTACCGACCGCACATAGCCTTTGACGGAATCAATCAAAGCAAATTGCCTGACGGTATTGTCAGCGCGTATAGAAGTTTGCCGTCTTGAAATGAAATGTCTGCATTTCCTGACACTGACAACGGAGCGATTTTCAGCAAAATGGTTTCATCAAGCATGTGCCGAGGATGAAGTTGACGCGCTTCAGGGCAGTGTTCGCGCCATTCGAGAACGGTTGAGTCAGCATCTTCCGCGATGCAGATCACCACCTTCTCAGAATTGAGTTTCATACCACTGTATCCAATGCTTTTGCTGGCTAGCTCTTGTATTGCCAATCCCACATGTATGGCGGCGTTTGGAGTCAGTTTCGGATTATTGCCTTCTATGAATGGATTTGCTCCAGGCTCCAAGTATGGCGTGAGTTGACCGTTGACGAGATCTTGCATGTAAGCACCATCCCATTTTTCGCGGGTGACCAAATCCAAAGAAAAGGCGAGCGACTGCAGTCTCGAATTGAAATGCGCCAACTCCTCGTGATTGTCAGACGTCTTTAATGTTTGAGTGGCCAAGCCTTGAACAATAGCCAGCAAATTTCTAGAGCGATGGCTCACTTCGCGAAGCAATTGGTGAAGATTGACCTCTTTTCTCTTCTTGTCGGTGATTTCAACCGAAAAACACAGCACGCCCTTCACAGATCCATCTTCGTCGAAATCCGGATCAACCCAGATATCAAACCACCTGTACCCAGTGGGCAAATCCACCCTCAGTTCCAGACGCTGATTTTCCCGTTCAGAAATGGCTCGACGCTTTGCCGCTATAGTTGTTTCTGCAGCCTCGACAGGCAGAATGGTAAGATCATCCTGTCCAACAATTTGATCTACATCCCAGCCTTCGGGCGGGTTTTCAATCCAGACATACTTCAGATCCAGATCCTGATAAAAAACGGTGATCGCCGTGCCTTGCAAAGCACGAAGCAGATGGGCACCTCTGTCTCCAACAACACTGCTGCACATATCAACTCGCCTCCATTGAAGCGATTTTTATAGAACTGTGATACATTGTCGGAAATCACTCTTTGGAGGGAATTAAATAGAACATCGCTGCTTGTTGGATAACGCTTTAAGCAGCGGCGCCGGCACGTTGTTCAAAAAAGAGCGCTTGACTGATGAGCGCTTTCACCATGCCTGGCTCAAACGGTTTGGTCACCAAAAATGCTGGCTCGGGACGGTCCCCTGTCAACAGGCGTTCTGGAAACGCTGTGATGAAGATAACTGGCACATTGATGGTTTTCAGAATTTCGTTCACCGCATCAATACCAGAGCTGCCGTCTGCCAACTGAATGTCTGCTAAAACCATTCCGGGCTTTCGTCTTTCGATCTCCACCAGCGCTTCTGAATGTGTTCGGGCAATTCCTGTCACATCATGTCCAAGGCTGGAAACCATCTGCTCAATGTCCAGCGCAATAAGCGGCTCGTCTTCGATGATAAGTATGGAAGTCGCAACCTGTTCCGCAATTTCACGGCCAGCCAAATCGAGAAGCTCGGATAACTCCGCTTCACTGACGTCCAAGACTTTTGCTGCGCTTCGTGTATCAAAACCTTCCAGTGCTGTCAGCAGAAACGCCTGCCTTGCCATTGGTGTTAGAGTAGAGATTTTGTGCTCAGCGCCTGAAGCAACGCTGTCACTCTCAAGATTGACGTCCAAAGACTGCCAAACCTTGGTGAAAGCTCGAAAAAGGTCAACTTTGGGATCAACGCCAATAATGTTCATGTCCGGATCAGAGACCAGCGTTTCCAGCAGACCCAATACATAGTTGTCACCACTTTCCTGGCTACCAGAAAGCGCCCGTGCGTAGCGTCGTAAAATTGGGATATGAGGAGAAATTTTCTCGGCGGTAGACATTTACGTCACTCCTAAAGTGATAAAACAATATTGGCGTGTGACTGTTTAATGTAAAAGACCAAGAAAAGTTCCGCCGAAAGGGAACTTTTTTCACATTCGCGCATTTTACTGGCAATCCGATACAGCGCAGATGAACAATTGAAAGAAGTCCGATGAGCAGCAAAAGCGAAAATCCAGGGCTGAAGCCTGAAATACAGGAAAAACTGGGGCAAAAACTCAAGGAAGTTTATGCCGATGTGGTGAATGAACCCGTTCCTGACCGCTTTCTTGATCTGCTAAACCAGCTTGAGAAATCTGATAACCCTGACAAAAAATCAGATTAGAGAGCAGATTATGGCCGTCACCACGGAATTTAAGTCAGAGCTCTTGAGCATCATTCCAAACCTACGAGCTTTTGCTCTTTCGTTGACCAAAACATCGGACAAAGCCGACGATCTTGTACAAGAGACTTTGATGAAAGCTTGGAACAAGAACCATCTTTTCCAAGAAGGTACGAACCTTAAAGCTTGGACATTCACAATTATGCGCAATGAGTTCTACTCACAAATGAGAAAGCGTGGGCGTGAAGTACAGGACAGCGAAGGTATTTTGGCATCACAACTCGCCACGCATCCTGAGCAACAAGGCCATATGGACATGAACGACTTTCGCGATGCTCTTGAAATGTTGCCAGACGACCAACGCGAAGCCCTGATGCTGATCGGTGCAAACGGATTTTCGTATGAGGAAGCTGCTGAAATTATTGGCGTTGCGGTTGGCACCGTTAAAAGTCGGGTTTCAAGAGCGAGAACCCGTCTGATGGCGGATCTGGATGTGGAAGGCGAAAGTGCATACGGACCCGATGCCATATCCACACAAATCGTTGGCATGAGCTAATAGAAAGTTCAGCTAAAATGGCATCAAGAACCGCTCTCAAAAAACAGATTTCCTGTGGAAAGTGCCCGCTCCGGGATCTCGATTGTTTCCGCAAAATGAGCCCGACAGAAGTGGACTTTATGTCCGAGTTCAAATCAGGCGAATTCAATGCACAAGCTGGTGCGACCCTTTTGGTAGAGGGATCAAACAGTCCACACCTCTACACCGTTCTGGAAGGCTGGGGCTTTCGCTACAAGTCCCTTCCTGATGGGCGCCGGCAAATTCTCAACTTCATCCTGCCTGGCGATCTGATTGGTCTGCAGGGGTCACTGTTGAACGAGATGGCACATTCCATCGAAACCTTGTCGGACATGGTTTTGTGCGTGTTTGAGCGAGACGGTTTGTACAACCTTTTCAAGTCATCCCCTTCGCTGGGATACGACATCACCTGGTTAGCTGCGCGCGAAGAGCAAATGCTGGATGAACACTTGCTGAGTGTTGGCAGACGAACCGCGCTTGAGCGGGCTGCATATCTGATATCATTCCTCAGCCAAAGGGCGCGGCGCGTTGGCCACCTGAGCGAAGATCAGCCTCTCATCCCCTTCACGCAAACCCATGTGTCTGACACGCTCGGCTTATCCCTGGTGCACACAAACAAGACATTGAAAAAACTCCAGGAGCGAAAGCTAATACGCTGGTCTGGAAAAAGCTGTCACGTACTGGATGAAAAAAAGTTGATGGAAATTGCGGGCTGGGACGGACTTCCTGAAACACCGCGTCCGTTCCTGTAAAATATACATAAACGTCGAACACAAAAAAACGGGGCGGTTGGAAACGACCACCCCGTTGTGTAAATTTGAACCCAAGCTAGTTTGTGACAATCGCTCTTAACATCCACAGGGTTTTCTCGTGGAATGTCAGTCTGGCGACGAGCATATCTTCCGTCACCGCATCGCCTTTATCTGCTGCGCCTTCAGCAGCTTTACGCATGAGGCGCACGATATTTTCATGATCGTTGATGAGATCATCGACCATGTCATGAGCGCTTGATGCTTTTGCATCTCTGTCCAGCACACCATCGGCTGGAGCAGCGCCATTTACAGGCGCCAAATATCCAAGGGCACGAATGCGCTCGGCAATAACATCGGCGGCGGCAAACAAGTCATTGTACTGTTCTTCCAGCATGACGTGTAGTGAATGAAACATGGGGCCTACCACATTCCAGTGATACACATGGGTCTTAATCAACAAGTGATAAGTTCCCGTGAGAATATCGGTCAGACCTTTGGAAAGCTCTTCACGATCGCCAGCGGAAATGCCGATCGAAATGTCATCGACACTTGCAGACGGGGTGAGTACGGCCGTTGCTTGTGACATATTTTATTCCTTTTCTTTTCCGCTCACTTCCAGATCAGTTCGAAGATGAACCATGCCACAACCATGAGTGCGAGGCTGACAGTCAAGACTGTGAATACCCGCGTTCCTTTGCGGCCTTGGCGTGCGTCTGTTGGATCAATTTGTTCGGTCATCTATTTCTCCTGACGAATTGTCATGGTTGGATTCACTAGCCAACGCTTCGTTCAGGAGAAAGTTCCAAAACTACCTACATTTGAATTTTAGCATTTCCATCAAGGTCTGGAACATCATCTGTGAAATAGGCCTTTGCTATTTCAAATGCAGTTTTGATTTTTCCTGAATCGCTGTCCCAGAATTCAGCCTGTTCTGGCTGCACGGTGATAACGGCAACATCTGCTGTATCCGCGTCGCCTTCAAACCAGATATCGCATGCAGGTCCCCATAAATCTTTAATCATGGCTCTGTTTGTAGACACCTGCCCCCGACCGGAAACTGATGCAAACCGATAGTCGTCATTGTCGGCAAACGAAAGTGCGAGATCTTTGTCATGATGCAGTTCTTCCACTTTTGCAGAAGATCGGTCTGTCATGAACCTAATGACTTTATGGTCTTGATCTACATAGGGAGCCATGGGGCGGGATCGCAATACACCGCCATCATGTGTCGTCACCATGCAAACGTTCATATCATCGATCAGTGACCAGAATTTTTCGTGTTCATTTTTCATATTCATTGCTCCTGTGTTTTGCAGGAGAACAACAAGCAATGAATAGGAAGGTTCCGAAAAAGGTTTGACAGCTCTATTTAATCAGACAACCAGCCCAGCTTTTTAAATATCCAGAGTTCAACAGCAGCAACAAAAATCATCGCCACGCAGGCAATCCAGAATGCGTAAGGGTTATCGAGTCCCGGCATGCCGCCGATATTCACCCCAAGCAGACCTGTGATAAAGCCGAGCGGCAAAAAGATTGCCGACACAATAGACAAAACATACAGCGTTCGATTTGTAGATTCAGCCATCTGGTTTGCGATATCGTCTTTAATGACGATACTGCGTTCACGCGCAGCATCCAACTCCTCCACATATCGCAACAACCGGTCTGATGTTTCACGCATACCTGCTCGCGTGTTTTCCAGAATCCATGGTGGCGTCTCAATATTGAGAGAATTCAGTGCCTCTCTTTGAGGCGCAATATACCGCCTTAAGCCAACAGCTTCCTTGCGCAGTTTTGACAGCTGTTTTCTGGTGTCGGCTGCTGGAATATCTTCGATTTCATCTTCCAATTGATCGAGCTTCTCATCCAGCGCCGAGATCGTTCCTGCCATACGTTCTGTCAAACGGGCGATAAGTCGCTCGAACAATTCGGGCACTGTTTTTGGACCGGTTTCAAACTCATGAAGCTGTTGCAGAACATCGCGTGGGGTCATCAACTTGCGATGTCTCATGCTGATCAAACGCTTACCGTCACACCAGATCCGAATGGCCACCATGTCTTCCGGGTCTGCTTCTGGATTCGTATTCACCCCACGTAAAATAGCCACCATCTCATTTTTTGCACGCGACACACGTGGGCGTGTTTCATCGGCCAAAAAAGCTGGAATGAGTGTGGCATCAATCCCACTTTTCTCAACAATCCAGTTTCTAATTTCCGAAGAACTGTGATCTAGGTGAACCCAAAGCGGTTCGCTTTTGTCCAGTGCCGGGCCAAGTTCTTCCCA
>CALHHQ010000302.1 GCA_938030645.1 uncultured Rhizobiaceae group bacterium | reverse complement strand
GAAGCTTGGGTGCAAGTGCCTTCATGCCTTTATTCTGCATACTGCGCAAAACGGGATCAACGATTTCGTCAGGCTGGTCAGTGTTCTCCTGACGCGATGGAGCAATGGAGATGATAAGATGCGTAGTGTCGAGCAATGCGGCGCGGACATCGTCGTTAAGTTCGGTGCCGTCATAGGCGATTGGAAAAATTCCAGCTTCCCGAAGGCTTAGAAACTTCTCTTTTGAACGTGTTGTTCCCCACACGTCATTCTTCTCGTCACTGATAGAGCGACCAATTTCTCTTCCGGAAAACCCAGCACCAAAAACTCCAACCTTCATGTGGTTTGCCCTTTCAATTCCATCAAAGCCCAGCGGGCTGCTTCAGCTATCACTTCATCACATTCTTTCTCAAGCGTCTCGACCATTGGAATGAGTTGATCTTGGTTCGAATTGCCTGCCGCAATCAGGCAATTCCGAATGAAGCGATTGCGCCCAATCCGTTTGACAGGAGAGCCCGAAAACCGTTTGCGAAATGCATCATCGTCAAGTTGCAAAAAATCGGACAATTGTTTCGAAGCTTCAGGTTCAGGTGTTGCCAGTTTCATTTCATTCGTCGTGCTGGCAAATTTGTTCCAGGGGCAAACGGCCAAACAGTCATCGCATCCGTAAATTCGATTTCCCATGGGTTTGCGAAATTCATGGTCAATCGGTCCAGCATGTTCAATCGTCAGATAAGAAATGCATCGTCGCGCGTCCAATTGGTAAGGTGCAGGAAATGCATTGGTCGGACAAATATCAAGGCAGTTTTGACATGAGCCACAGTGATCAGTCTCAGCCTCATCGGGCTCTATTTCCAAAGTTGTGAAGATCGAACCTAGAAAAAGCCAAGATCCAAAATCTTTGGACACCAAATTGGTGTGTTTGCCTTGCCAACCAAGCCCTGCTTGTTGTGACAACGGCTTTTCCATCACGGGAGCAGTATCGACAAACACTTTTAGTTCTGGAGCGAGATTCAGTGTTTTGGCTCGGGACACCAATTTGGAAGACAGCGTTTTAAGCCTGCCTTTGATCAAGTCGTGATAATCGCGGTGGCGTGCATAAACAGAAATAGTGCCCTCGTCGTGGTTGTCGAGTTGTTGAAGCGGATTTATTTCGGGGCCGTAATTTACTGTAAGTGTGATGATTGATTTTACATCAGACCACAGAGTTTTGGGATCGCCGCGTCGCGCTTCGGTTTCCTCCAACCAGTCCATTGTGCCATGACGCTTGCGTTCCAAAAAGTGCCTTAGTTGCTTTGGTGCTTCTGGAATAGAGTTAGGATGGGTAAAACCCACACCGTCGAAGCCAAGTTGCAATGCTTCCCGGTGTATGAATGATTTAATTTTGTCGCTGCTGCTCAAAAGTCCAAATCGACATAATGAGATACAGGCGGCATTCCGCGCAATCGATCAGCGAGCAATGGGCGGAATGCAGGGCGCGATTTCATGCGCGCATACCAGTCTTTCAATTCGGCGTCTTCCGACCAATCGATTTCACCGAGGTAATCGAGCAAAGAAAGTGATGATGCGACGGCAAGGTCCGCATTTGTCATACGGTCGCCCGCCATCCAATCCCGCGTTTGTGCCAGCCAGCCAAAGTATTTGAGATGATATTTGATGTTTGCTCGTGCCGCTCGCAGCGCTTGACTGTCCGGCGCTCCACCACCCACTGAAGATGGCATTTGTCGTTTGGTCACGCGCTCATGGACGATGTAACGCGTCACTTCATTTTCGAATTTCATCAAAGCCCAATCCACAAGGCGCCGCATTTCAGCACGTCCCAATGGCTCTTCGGGATAAACCCGTTTCTCTCGTTTCAATGCGCCACGCGTTTCATCCAAGTATTCGCAAATGGTATGCGCGCCAACAATCACGTTGCCACTGTCGACCAGCACGGGCAGCGTGGCAGCCGGGTTCATTTGCAGAAATTCTTCACGTCGCTCCCAAACTTGTTCCTCCTGGAAGGTCACGTCGATTTCATATTCGGTCAAAAGCAATCGCACCGTGCGCGAGCCGGCAGACATTGTGTTGTGAAACAGCGTGATCATGAGCAGTTTAAAGTCCTGTTAAACGCGATAGTGCATATGTTTGAACATGCCGCAACCATCTCTATAGGTTGCCAAGAAATTTGCGGCAAGTGAACCGTTGAACTGATCGAGGGAAGTATATGAGCATTGAGCAAATACTAGTGCTTGCAATTGTGCAGGGTTTGACGGAATTCCTTCCGGTTTCCTCCTCAGGTCATTTGATTCTGATTCCCGCTTTCACAGGATGGCAGGACCAAGGTATTGTCACAGATGTGATGGTGCATGTGGGGTCTCTATTTGCGGTTATCGTCTATTTTTGGCGAGACGTGCTGAACATCCTGGGTGGTTGTAAAGACGTTGTACAAGGCAAAATCACCCAACGTTCGCGTTTGGCCACTTATATTGCCTTTGCAACGGTGCCTGCCCTAGCGTTTGGCGCAATTCTCAAGTTTAGCGGTGCATCAGATATGATCCGGGGTGTTGAAGTTGTGGCTTACGGCGCAATTTTCTTTGGCATCATAATGTATATTGCAGACCGCGTCGGCCCGCGTGTGAAGACAATGGAAGACATAACATTCATGCCTGCCATGATGATTGGCTTGGCACAGGCGGTCGCACTTATTCCAGGCACAAGCCGTTCCGGAATTACGATGACTGCTGCGCGGTTCATGGGCTTTGAGCGTGGTGAAGCTGCGCGCTTCTCATTCCTTTTGGGAATACCTGCTATTTCTGCAGCGGGTTTATTCACTGCTTTGGAAGCGTTTCAAGAGGGCAATGGTGTTCCGGCTGATGCTCTTTGGGCTGCATTCTTCACCTTCTTTGCAGCTCTTGCTGCAATCGCGCTTTTGATGGCGATTGTAAAACGCACTTCGTTCTTGGTGTTCGTCATTTACCGCATTGGGCTTGGCCTGCTGCTCTTGGCGATGATTTATGACTGGTTCCCAGGGGTCTTACCCACAGTCTAGAAACATTAGATAATTACTCTGCGATTGGCGGACGACCAGTTGCGATTGCGGATACCGTTGCTTCAACAAGCATGTCGCGATTTTCTAAAACGGCTCTCTTTTCATCGCTTAAAACCGTAACTTCAAAATTTTCGGCACCAGCTTCATGAGCAAGTTTCGTGACATGTTCTGTGGCAAAAAATGTTGCTGTGTCTAAGGCAGATTTCTCGTCAGCAAACGGGTTTTCAATTCCGCTGACTTGGAATCGTCCCTCTGTAGGTTGAGAAACCGTCACCTCAAACCGCACAGAAACCTGACCAACCACCGCACCAATAGCATTCGCCACATCAGCATGTTCGGGTATAATGGCTTCTGTGTGGAGCAATTCTGCGGCTTTGGGGTGGTATTGATATGACGATGCGCCAAGACCAATAAGTGGGCGATCCAAACTCATCTCAAGCGAGACCATTTTACTTTTTGTGGTCACATTGGCGCGCTGATCCAAAACGTTCTGCACCAATTCATGCTTCAAAAGTTCTGCACCATTTTGACCTTCAATTTCAAAAGCCGTTTGTAAAACCACTTCGGCGGAACGCCTTTGAACGCGACTGACAATGCGTTCGGCCAGTTGCAACGGGTCATCCATCAAAGCATTGCCAGACCCATCTCGCCGACGGGCAAACAATTTCAGTGCTTTTATAGCTGCATCTCGGTCCCAAATATCATGGTGATCAAGCGCATGCATGGCGTCACTTGGTGTCAGACCGGCAACCAATGCTAGGCCCCGCCTCACGAGCTTGTTGAGAGAGGCAGCTTCGCTCGTGCTTTGTAAAAACCCTTCCAAAGCCTGCGGTATATCGTTCAGGCGTTCAAACAGTCGCGCCTCGTTGGTTGATAATCCTTCTGTTAGACCGGAGCCAGACCGCATTGCGAAGCGGCCGTCGTAACGGCCGTTCAAACTGCTTTTCAATTGCGCATCGAGAGCAATATGAACGGGGTCGCGATACTGATGCGCAATCAAACTTACTGGCACCAGACGCTTGGGTCCAAGGCTGATCTCTGGATTCAATGCAGAGCCTTCAACACCAACTTCGGAATCCCCACCAAGACCAAATGTGTGCATGGCGACCGCTTCCACCATTGTGCGAAAACCCCCAACGAGTGCACCATCAGGGTCCAGTCTGGGTCGGCCATCTTCCAATATGGCAATGTCTGATGTTGTGCCACCAATATCATTGACGAATGCTTTGTCAGTGCCTGTGAGAAAACGCGCGCCCACAAGACTCGCCGCGGGGCCGGATAAAATGGTTTCAATGGGTCGTCGTGTGGCAAATTCTGCGCTGACCAATGCCCCATCACCACGAACCACCATAACCGGCGCTTTGATGTTGTGCGCAGCCAAGGTTTGATGAGTCGCCTCAATCAAACGTGTAATCATTGGGACGAGACGTGCATTGAGCACTGTTGTAAGTGCGCGTTTTGGACCGTTTAATCGGGCAGACAATTCATGACTGCAGGTGACCGCTTTGCCTGTTTTGGAAATAAGATAGTCTCGCACAGCAATTTCGTGCTCAGGATTTCGAACGGCAAAATATCCTGCCACTGCAAACCCGGTTACACTGTCTTTCAGTTCTTCAATTTGGTTTTCCAGTTCAGCCATGTCCAGTGGCTTTGCTTGAGCGCCATGGGTGGTGTGTCCACCGGGTAAAATTATCGAGGGGTCTTGGCCAAGTGCTTCGGCAAGCCCGGCTTTCTCCAGATCTTTTGTGTCGAAACCAATTGCGATCAAGGCCACGCGCCCCCCCTGACCTTCAACCAAAGCGTTGGTTGCCAGGGTAGTGGACACGGAAACGAGCTTTATGTCTTCTGCTTTGCACTTTGAAGCAGCAATCGCGGCCTTTGCAGCACCACCAATTCCAATGGAAAGGTCATGACGGGTGGTAAGGCTTTTGGCTTTTGCAACAACAGTTGGTTTCCCATCGCTGGAAGAATTGTCCAGCAATGCGGCATCGGTGAATGTGCCGCCCGTATCAATACCAAGAAGAAGAGCCATGGAGGGAAAATCTAATCAACAAAATGCCAACGCCACATGTGTCGCGTTTTTGGCGCACAATGCCAAGAGCATAAATGGGCTCCCACAGAACTTAAACGAGCGTGATTTTGTCGGTTAGATTATCCAATTGTGGAGCGATTGATGGAGCATCAAGCTTCATGCGGCCCAATTTTTCTTCCCAAGCCAAAGCGTGACGCACAATTGTGTCTAGTTCAGTATATTCAGGTTGCCATTTCAATCGGCTGGTCATGCGTGAGGCATCGGCTACGATTGCTGGAATGTCACCTGCGCGTCGGTCCTTGAATCGGACATCAAAGTCATTTCCTGAAACCCGCTTCACCGCTTCAACCACATCAAGCACTGAAGCGCCTTTGCTGTAACCTGCATTGCAAGTGAATTTCAGCCCTCCGTTTCGCAAAAACTGCAGAGCGACATAGTGGGCATTGGCTAAATCTGAAACGTGAATGAAATCGCGGATCGCACTGCCATCTGGTGTGCTGTAATCGGTTCCATAAACGTCGAAGTGGTCGCGTTTTCCGGTTGCTGCTTCGCAAGCCAGTTTCATAACATGGGTAGCACCCCGAGTGGACAGACCCGTACGGCCTGCAGGGTCAGCACCAGCAACATTAAAATAGCGCAACATAACGTAACGCATACCGTGGGCCGTTGCCACGTCACGGATCATGCTTTCGCTCATCAGTTTAGACATGCCATAGGGTGAAGATGGAACCAGTGGTGCAATCTCATCTACGGGTTTAAGTGTGCTGGGCGCTTCATAAACAGCCGCAGTCGACGAGAAGATAAACTGTTCAATTCCGCAACGCACAGCCGTTTCCAGCAATGTGCGTGTTCGACTTGTGTTGTTCTCGTAATATTTCAGAGGTTTCTCAATGGATTCTGGAACAACGACAGACCCAGCAAAATGCACGATTGTATCGATCTTGTTGTCGCGAATGGTTTTTTCAACCAAGGCCCGGTCGCCAATATCTCCAACAACCAATTTTGCCTTTGGTGCCACAGCCCACTCAAAACCGGTTACAAGATTGTCCAGCACCACGACATCTTCACCGTGATCTACACATTCCCAAACCATATGGCTGCCAATATATCCAGCGCCACCTGTAATCAAAACACTCATGGGACCGTCCACTTTCCCAATTTCAAATTCCATCTAATTTTGTCTGAAAAAGCGTTCGAGAACGTTAAGGCGCCAAAAGACTTTCAATTGAGGTTAACGAATCCGCTTCATGGGGAGGTTTGTCCCACCGCAACCGTGAAATGCGTGGAAAACGCATCGCGACACCAGACTTGTGACGTTTTGAGCGTTGTATGCCTTCAAAGGCGATCTCCAATACAAGTCCAAAATCTTTTTGGGCTTTCACAGATCGCACAGGACCAAACCGATCAATCGTATTGTCCCGCACAAACTTGTCGATCTGCTTCAGCTCCTCATCGGTGAAACCAAAATAGGCTTTGCCAACAGGGACCAATGCGCCTTCCGCTGTCCATACGCCAAATGTGTAATCAGAATAGTAGCTGGAGCGTCTGCCGTGACCGCGTTGGGCATACATCAACACAGCATCGATAATCATCGGGTCTTTCTTCCATTTGAACCACGGTCCCTTCGGTCGGCCCGGCACATATGTTGAATCCCACCGCTTGATCATCACGCCTTCAACAATTGGGTGAGGCAGATTTGTTCGTGCATCTGCAAGTTCAGCCCATGTATCAAATGGCACGAGTGGTGAAACATCAAATCGCGTTGGGTCCAGAGCCTTTGCAAACAACTGCAACTGACTTCGCCTCGTTTCAAAATCCTGATCGCGAAGATTAGTCTCTTCCTTGGCCAATAGGTCATAAGTCCGGACCACCACAGGGTGAGATGCCATCATTTTCTTGGAAACGGTTTTACGGTTCAGCCTTTGCTGCAAATCGCTGAACGATCCAATCTCGATATCACCATTGTCGTTAGGCCGGCCCACCAGCAACTCACCATCAAGCGAACCTTCAAAATTCATCGCGTTCACAAGGTCGGGAAATGAATGGCTAATGTCATCACCAGTGCGGGAGTAAATGCGCCTTGTGTCCCCTTCAGAAGTGACCTGAACGCGTATACCATCCCATTTCCATTCGGCTGCGTAATGAGCTGGATCAAGTTTTCGCATATCAGTGTCAGAAAGGGCATTGGCCAACATGACTGGTCGGAAAGGTGCTGCCGCGCGATGGCTTGGTTTTTCTGCTTTGCCTTCAAGCCAAGCAAACAGATCTTCATAGGGAATTTCCAAACCGTGCCAAAGTTCTTCAATCTCGATAATTTCAATATCGATATGGCGTTTCCCAAAATGGGTCAGAGCCTGTTTGGCAAG
>CALHHQ010000301.1 GCA_938030645.1 uncultured Rhizobiaceae group bacterium | reverse complement strand
CGCGGGACGACTGCACCAAAAACTTGCTGCCACTGTGCCTCACGTTTGGTTTGTCACAGCAGGTCTGCCGCAAAAATTAAAGTGAGATTGAAATGGACGCTCAAAAAATTCCTGCCACAGTGATCACAGGTTTCCTTGGTGCTGGAAAAACGACGTTGGTGCGCAACCTTTTAGCTACGGCCAATGGCAAACGTATTGCACTGATCATCAATGAATTTGGTGATTTGGGCGTTGATGGTGATGTGCTTGCAGGCTGCGGCGATGAAACCTGCACGGAAGACGATATTGTCGAACTCACCAATGGCTGCATCTGTTGCACTGTGGCTGACGACTTCATTCCAACCATCACCAAGTTGATGGAGAGCGACCGACGCCCCGATCATATCGTCATTGAAACCTCTGGATTGGCGCTGCCACAACCCTTGGTGAATGCGTTTAACTGGCCTGAAATTCGCGAACAAGTGACGGTCGATGGTGTGGTGACTGTTGTGGATTCCGCTGCGGTGGCCGATGGACGTTTTGCTCACGATCACCATGCGGTTCAAGAGCAACGGGAGAGCGATGAAAGCCTCGATCACGAGAGCCCGCTGGAAGAACTGTTTGAAGATCAAATTACGTGTGCTGACATGATTGTTCTCAACAAGACCGATCTCGTGCCTGCCAACCGTATGGACTTTGTGGAAGGTGAAGTGCGGGACGCCACTGAGCGTCGTGTGAAGCTCATCCGCGCAGGCGAGGGCAATGTGCCGTCGGCTGAGATTCTATTGGGACTCGGAATTGGCACTGAGAACGATATGGCCTCGCGCCGCAGCCACCACGAGATACATCATGAAGACGGGCATGAGCACGACCATGATGATTTCGAAAGCTTTGTCGTTGAAGGCGGTGCGGTGAGTGACCCGAAAGCGCTGGTTGCTGCATTGACCAAGAGCATCGGGGACCATGATGTGTTGCGTTTGAAAGGTTTCCTCGAAATCAAAGACAAACCCATGCGCATGGTGATTCAAGCAGTCGGCAAGCGCATCGATACCTATTTTGATCGCGATTGGCAGACTGATGAAAAACGTGGCAGTCGATTGGTTGTGATTGGCCAACATGATTTTGATGAAGGTGGCGTGCTGGACGAAATCTCAGCCGCATTGACATAATCCATGCACCTTCTTCTTGCGCAAAAAGGCTCGCTGGCTGATGCGGAAGAGGCCATCGATCTTGGGCAATCGCCCGCCGATGTGATTTTTATTTCTGCGGCTGATACCGAGTTGGCGAGCCTGTCGGCTGCACTTCGCCGATTGGAAAGTGGGCCAAGCCTGCGTCTCGCCAATATGATGGCGTTGGCGCATCCGCTTTCCATCGATGTGTATTGCGAGAAGACGATTGCTGCTTCCAAGTTGGTTGTGGTGCGGGTGTTGGGTGGCGAGAGCTATTGGCCCTATGGGCTGGAACAGGTTCATGCCGCTTGCATCAACAATGGCGTGAAACTCGTTGTACTGCCAGGGGATGATAAGCCTGATCCGGGGCTTGATCGTTTCAACACCGAAGATGAAACGCACCGTTTATCTTTGTGGTCCTATTTGATTGAAGGTGGCGCTGCCAACGCGCAAAATTTCTTGGCCTTTTGTCAGGGCATGCTGGGCGGCACTTTGGACGAGATCGCCACGGCTTCACCGCTTTTAAAAGCTGGGCTCTGGTCGCGAGATTCAGGAGCGCTCTCGTTCCAGGATTTGCAAGCGAGTTGGTTGGACGGCGCGCCTGTTGCAGCGGTGACATTTTATCGTGCGCTTGTTCAATCGGGAAACACGCAACCCATTCAAGCTTTGGTGGATGCCCTGCGCGAAGTGGGTGTGAATGCTCTGCCCATATTTGTTTCTTCGCTTAAAGATGCCGTTTCCCAAGAAACAGTTCGCGGTCTTTTTGCGCAAGCCGAACCTGATGTGGTGATTAACCTGACGGGGTTTGCGGTGTCGTCTCCTGATGGTGCTCATGTGCCGACTGTGTTGGAAGAAAGTGGAGCCGTCGTTCTGCAAGCTGTTTTGGCGGGGGGCAGTTTTGAAAGCTGGCAAGAATCTACCCAAGGATTGTCGTCTCGCGATTTAGCGATGAATGTGGTTTTGCCAGAAGTAGATGGGCGGGTTCTCTCGCGAGCGATTGCATTCAAGAATGCGGATGTTTTCGACGAGAATACGCAAGCCAACATCGTTCAGCATGTGGCTGTGCCTGATCGTGTTTCGTTTGTGGCGCAATCGGCGGCGAATTGGGCGAAACTGCGCCGTGCCAAACCCGCTGAACGCCGCGTTGCACTTCTTATGGCAAACTACCCAAATAGAGATGGACGTTTGGCAAACGGGGTGGGGTTGGACACGCCTGCTGCAGTCTTGAACGTTCTCCAAACCATGCAAGCTGATGGGTATGATGTTGCTGATCTGCCAGACAACAGCGATGCGCTCATAACCCATTTGCAAGCAGGCGTGACAAATGCTGCGACTGCTGGTCGTGAAGTGCGCGAAGTCTTTTCTCTGAGCGAATACAAGGTTCTGTTTCAAGAGCTTCCAAAACAGATTCAATCTGAAATGAACGAACGATGGGGCGTGCCCGAAAGTGACCCTTATTTTGTAGCTGAACTGGACAGCTTCGCTCTACCGCTTGCGCGATATGGTGAAACACTGGTGGGCATTCAGCCAGCGCGTGGATACAATATCGATCCCACCGAAAGCTATCACTCGCCTGACCTCGTGCCGCCCCACGGATATTTGGCGACTTACTTGTTCTTGCGTCACGAATACGGTGCCCACGCGATTGCCCATATGGGTAAGCATGGAAATATGGAATGGTTGCCGGGTAAGGCTCTGGCTTTGTCCGAGATATGCTATCCAGAAGTTATATTTGGTCCGACGCCACATCTCTATCCATTTATCGTGAATGATCCGGGAGAAGGCACTCAGGCCAAACGCCGTTCTTCAGCCGTCATTATCGATCACCTCACGCCACCGCTTACCCGTGCAGAAAGTTATGGCCCACTCAAAGAACTAGAAGCTTTGGTGGATGAATATTACGAAGCTGCAGGTGTTGATCCGCGCAGGTTGGGCTATTTGCAGGGCGAAATTCTCAATCTCATGCGGGATACGGGGATCGACCAGGATGCGGGCATTCGAGATGATGACGAAGAGAGTGGTGCGCTGGAAAAGCTGGATGCCTATCTTTGTGAATTGAAGGAAATGCAAATCAGGGATGGTTTGCATATTTTCGGTCTTTCACCAGACCAAAACCTGCGAACAGATTTAGCTGTAGCTTTGGCTCGTGTGCCGCGTGGTTTGGGAGAGGGGCGTGACGCGAGTTTGCAAAGAGCGATAGCAGATGATCTGAGTTTGAAATTTGACCCGCTTGATTGCGATATGGGTAAAGCTTGGAGCGGAGCGAAGCCTGCAGAACTTGTTGCCGTCTCTGACGAGACGTGGCGCACAAATGGCGACAGCGTTGAACGCATTGAACTGCTGGCGATTGAACTCGTGGCTGGCAATGTCGAACCGCATGCCGACTGGGCAGCCACGCGGGCTGTGCTGGAAGGAATAAATGAAACTTCTCTTCCTGCCATCGATGCTTGTGGCACTGCGGAACTCAACGGTTTCATGACTGGATTGTCTGGTGAACATGTTCAAGCAGGACCATCCGGTGCGCCAAGTCGTGGGCGTGGTGATGTTTTGCCCACAGGGCGAAATTTTTATTCGGTTGATTCCCGTGCCGTTCCCACGCCTGCCGCGTGGCATTTGGGGCAAAAGTCTGCTGAGCTTCTCATAAAACGCCACCGGCAGGATCATGGCGAATGGCCGACGTCGTTTGGTCTGTCCGCTTGGGGTACTTCCAATATGCGCACGGGCGGCGATGACATTGCCCAAGCG
>CALHHQ010000300.1 GCA_938030645.1 uncultured Rhizobiaceae group bacterium | reverse complement strand
TTCGACTGGGTTTGGTCATCATTCAAAACCCAACACGGTGTTGTTCAATCTGCCTCTCACAGCATAATCGCGTTGGGAAATTTTGGAACCTGTGAACTCACGGCAAGTTCCGATTTGGATATTCTGTTCTTGTATGAATATGACGATAGTGCAGATATGTCTGATGGTGAGCGTTCGCTCCAAGCTTCAGACTATTTTGGCCGTTTAACCAAACGTTTGATATCCGCCTTCAGTGCACCAACTGCTGAAGGTATTATCTATGAGTTAGACCTGCGCTTGCGCCCCCACGGTGCAGCAGGTCCAATCGCCACAAGTCTCATGGCGTTCGAGAAATATCATCAAGAAAGTTCCTGGACATGGGAACTCATGACGCTCACCCGTGCGAGAGCGGTGGCTGGCGATCAACCTTTTTCTGAGCGCGTGATGGAATCTATCGAGAGCTTGATTGAGTTGAGAAGTAAGAAAGCAGATTTCCGAGCTGATATTCTGGAGATGCGAAGGCTCATGGATGAAGAGCGGGCAGGGTCTTCGGTATGGGACATCAAACTGGTCGAAGGCGGATTGATAGACCTTGAATTCTTGGCGCAATGGGTCGTTCTCTCAGGTCTTGGCGCTTTGGGCAGCCGCACGGTTGATGCCTTGTCGGCACTGCAAAAAGCCGTAGTTCTCAAAAATCAGTTTGAGCCCGAAAAAACCTATCGCGAATATTCCGCCATTTTACAGTTGATACGTTTGTGTTTGGCTGGAGTTGCTAAACCCGAAGACTTTCCCAAAGGACTGGAACAGCTGATTTCACGTCAAACAGATCTACCGAATATGAAAACCGTTGAGGTGCATTTGGCAAAGTTGCAAAGTGAAGTGCGACAAGGTTTCTTGAGCACTCTTGATCCGAAAGCCAGTCTTTTGACTTAAGCCGCAAGTTCTTCTTCGCTAACCTGAGGACGGGCAACCTCACACTCAATCGGCAAACGAACAGCAACGGTTGTGCCTTCACCTTCCTCAGAACGGATATCCAACGAACCGCCGTGGAGAATGGACAGAGAACGCGCAATTGCTAAGCCCAGTCCGCTGCCTTTGTGATCTTTAGTGAACTGATCTTGAACTTGTTCGAACGGTTGACCGAGGCGTTCCAGAGCCGTTTTAGAGATTCCAATTCCGTTGTCAGAAATCACGATGTTCACGCACTGTTTGGATTTTTTGGCGGTCACTTCGATCTTGCCACCTTTGCCAGTGAATTTCACTGCATTGGACAGCAGGTTCAAAAGGATTTGTTTTACGGCACGTCGGTCCGCTTCGATGGTTAGGTCTTCCGGCATTTTTTGACTGACAGAAAGTTCTGCTTTCTCCGCCTGTACGTGAATGATCCGCAACGTTTCATCCAGCAAAGTGTGAAGCGGCACTTGTTCGAGATTGAGATCAAATCGACCAGCTTCAATCTTCGACATGTCGAGAACATCATTGATCACACCAAGCAAAAAGTTGCCGGAGTCATGAATGTCTTCTGCGTACTCATCGTATTTTTCAGAGCCCAGAGGCCCGAACATGTTTGAGCGCATGATGTCGGAGAAACCGATGATGGCGTTCAACGGCGTGCGGAGTTCGTGAGAGATATTTGCAAGGAACTCAGATTTGCTTCGGTTGCCAGCTTCAGCCTTGTCTTTTTGTTCGCTGAGATCGTCCGCGAGTTCCACCAACTGTTGTGCTTGATATTCAAGCTGTCTTTGCGAAGTTCGAAGGTCCGCAATCGTCGTCATATGTTTGCGTTCGGACTCAACAAGTTTGGACTCGTTGCGCTTAATCTGTGTGATGTCCGTACCCACCGAAACAAAGCCGCCATCTTGTGTGCGACGTTCGTTGATTTGCAGCCATTTGCCGTCCTCAACCTGCGCTTCAAAAGTCTTGGAACCATTTTCAAAACCGTTGTCAAAAGCCACTTGGGTTTTGATCTTTGGTTTTTTGCTTTGCTGCATAACCACATCGTAGTCTGTTTTTGGAACCACTGCGCTAGCCGGCAAGTTGTAGAGTTGTTGGTACTTGCTGTTACACATCACCAAACGTTTTTTTGAATCCCAGAGAACGAACGCTTCCGAGATATTCTCAATGGCATCACGCAGACGAATGTCTGCGGCTCTGGATTGCTGTTTGATGGCTTCTTGTTCGGTAATATCAACAGCGATGCCGATGAGATGTGGGTCTGTGCCCTTGTAGCGAACGAGTTCTGCGCGAATCCTCAACCAGACCCATGTTCCATTGGAATGCATAATGCGAAAGCTGTGATCGATCTGTTTGCTTTCGGAAAGGAATGCGCTGTTGGCCAGTGTCATTAAATCCGCATCATCACCGTGCAGCAGCCCAGATAGTTCGCCGAAACCCAAAACACGGTTGGAAGGTTCCATGCCTAGCATTTGAAACATAGACCGAGACCAAACAATACGCCCGCGCGAAAGGTCCCAATCCCACAGACCACAATGCCCGCGCGCAAGCGCAGTGTCAAAACGAGCATTGGTTTCCATGAACAGTTCATCAGCATCCCGTGCACGCGCACCTTGGGAGAAGTAGACGAACAAAATCACCAGCATCACCGTGCTCATGGCAAGGAACATGACGATATCGACAGTCATTGTGCTGTTCCATGTCCCGAAAATTGATTTTTCAGTTTGGACGATCAACAGTCCGCCAATGCGTTCTCCATCTAGGTTTTGAACTGTGCGGAATTGGCCGAACGCAGCGGCTTTGCCGTCGAACATAAAGCTCTGAACATCGGCGTTTGTCGCAAAGCTGCCAATCAACGGATTTCCTGCTGTGAGACGACTCAATTGAACACCGTCAAAATCTACGGTTTTCGGTTCATGTGCGATAACTTTGCCATTCGCGTTTAGCAAAAAGGCCAGACGATTTGTGTTTTTGAATTGCTTTGGAAGGGCGTCTTTCAGGAAAACTTCAGCGAGCGTCGGACTGGCCAGAGCTGATTGAAGCGATGGATTTGCCGACAAATACAATCCTGCCAATTCAGACGTTAGTGCGATTTCCGACTTTGCAGACTTTTGAATGCTCTGGGATGAATTCAACATGCCAACGGTGCGCGAAGCTGCCACCATGATCAGCAATGCGAGAATGAGCAGGGGTATAAGCCTGCGCAGAATTTTTTCCGATTTTAAAATCCGCCCCCAACCTGGGGCGGCGAAGATTTTGGACTGCGGCAAGGGACCTTCAAAAAGGGTCTCTTGGCGCTTCGCCCGGTTCAGGTCGACAAGTTTCCGTTTGACGGAATCGATCCACCTGCCGCGCACCGATGGGGTGCCAGCATGGTCCATTTATGCCTCGCAATGATAAAACACACGCGATTCGCTTTGATAAACGGCTCTACCCCCTACAAGGAGCCGCTTCGCGAATCACTGTCATTTGAATCCATGCGAATCGGCTTGTCCACCCAATAATTGAGTAATTATTGCGAGTCATGATTCCTATTGAATCATTCGATCCACAATTTCTTGCGTATCGCGCGACAAGCCTTTGGTCGTGGCAATCACCTTCAACGCTTTCAGCGCCATTTTTCGGCGCGGCGCGTCAAACATGCGCCAGTTGTTCATCAAGGTGAGGAGGCGGGCTGCAATTTGAGGATTACGTTGATCAAGTGCCAATATTTGCTTGGCGTAATAGGCATATCCCTGTCCATTGGCTTTATGAAAAGCTGTATAGTTTGCGGCAGCAAAAGGTGCCAACAATGCGCGTGCCCTGTTTGGGTTTTCCAACGTGTAGTCCGCATGTTTGGTTAGAATTTTCACTCGCGAAAGCGCGCCACTGTCAGCAATTCCAGCTTGCAATGAGAACCACTTGTCGACGACCAGAGGGTTGTTTCTGAACTTGTTGTAAAAACGCTTGAGCGCTGCTTCGGTTTTTGACTTGTCGTTCTGGCCGTTTGAAATCGTGCTGAGCGCAGCCAGACTGTCTGTCATGTTTTTACTGGAGCGGAATTGCTTTTCGACCGAAGCTAATGCGCCATCAACTTTTGCCAGCACCAGAAGCGACAGGATGGCGTTTTTCAAGGCGCGCAATCCGGCGGCTTCAAGTTCGTTCACATCTGTTTGGCGATTTGCGAGGTTTTTCGCCAGATCCAAACCATCAGTCCCGAGTGCTTTGCCGAGTGCTTTGGTCAAAGCATTGCGTGCCTTTGCAATCGCGTCAGGATTGACGTTCTTGCCGATCTCTCGGGCAATATCTTGAACAGAAGGAACTGAGGCAACTTGAGCGCGGAATTCGGGTTCCAAACTTTCATCAAACACACTGTCCTTGACCGCACTGATGAACTTCTCATCCAGCCATGAGTTGGTTTTTCCAGCCTTCGATTTGGCACCCTTCACCAGCATTTTTGTTGCGTAGAGATTAAGCGCCTGCCAGCGATTGTATGGGTCAGTGTCAAAAGTGGCGCGATGCAACAATGCTGAATTGCTTTCCTTGAACTCAATATTTACGGGCGCTGAGAAGTTTCGCAGGAAAGAAGGGACCGGCTTTTCATCGACTTGATCCAATACGATTTTTTGTCGTGACTTGTTCAGTACGATCACATCATCTTGCACTGCCGTGCTCTTTGACGAATATTCCAATTCGCCACCCTTTTTGGCCAGGAGACCAAATTTGATGGGTATAGGAACCGCGCGCTTTTTACTCTGTCCTGATGTTGGGTCCAGTTTTTGCGACAATTCCAAAGTGTATCGCTTCTTGTCCTTGTCGTAGCTGTCCGCAATCGTGACGGTCGGAGTGCCTGCTTGAGCATACCAAATTGCAAACTGTGAGAGATCAAGCCCGCTTGCATCCTCAAAACATTTGAGAAAATTCTCGACCACAGCCGCTTCCCCGTCATGGCGTTTGAAATACAGGTCCGTGGCTTTTCTATATGTTTTGGGTCCAACCAATGTTGCCAACATGCGAACAAGTTCGGCGCCTTTTTGATAAACGGTCGCTGTGTAGAAATTGTTGATTTCTTTGTATTCCGCAGGGCGAACAGGGTGCGCTAACGGTCCTGAATCTTCAGGAAACTGACCAGCTTTCAATATACGAACCTGTTGAATACGTTGAACACCGCGTGAGCGAGTGTCTGCGGAGAACTCTTGGTCGCGGTAAACCGTGAGACCTTCTTTCAAACAGAGCTGAAACCAATCGCGACAGGTGATGCGATTGCCAGACCAGTTGTGAAAATACTCATGGGCGATAATCGCTTCGATGTGCATGTAGTCGGTGTCAGTTGCCACTTCTGGATTGGCCAGGACGTATTTGTCGTTGAAAACGTTCAGTCCCTTGTTTTCCATGGCACCCATGTTGAAGTCGGAAACCGCGACGATGTTGAAAACGTCCAAATCGTATTCGCAACCGTATTTGTCTTCGTCCCAAACCATGGACCGTTTCAACGCATCCATCGCGAAATGGGCCATGTCGGCTTTGCCTTTTTCAACATAGATGTTGAGATCAACTTTGCGGTTTGACGCTGTTTTGAACTTGTCAGAATAAACGTCCAAATCGCCTGCAACCATGGCAAAGAGGTAACAAGGCTTGGGGTGTGGGTCGTGCCAGATTGCAAAGTGTCTGTTGTTCTTCAGTTTTCCTTTTTTGCCGGGATTGCCGTTGCTCAGCAAAACCGGGCAGCTGTCGCGATCGCCTTCAAGGCGCACAGTGTAAGTCGCGAGAACGTCCGGTCGATCGAGGAAATACGTGATGCGGCGAAAGCCTTCCGCTTCACATTGGGTGCAATAAATGCCGTTGCTTTGGTACAGCCCCATCAGTTTCGTATTTGTGACTGGTGACAACTCAGTTTCGATTTCGACAGAAAAACTCTTCGCTTTTGGAAGGTTTGAAATCGTGAGATGTTCG
>CALHHQ010000299.1 GCA_938030645.1 uncultured Rhizobiaceae group bacterium | reverse complement strand
ACCAGAATATCAGAAAACAATATAGCTGCGTCAAAACCAAAACGATCAATTGGTTGGAGTGTCACTTCGACAGCAAGATCAGGATTGTAACATAGGTCTAAAAAACTGCCGGCTACTTTTCGTGTGGCTTTGTATTCTGGTAAATATCTTCCTGCTTGCCTCATCATCCAGATTGGCAGCTTCCCTGAATAATCCCCATCGATAACGTTCATGAGAAGTCGATTGGATTTTTGAGTGTTCATTTGAGTCTTTCACAGAATTGTTTTCAACAACCAATTTTGTTGATTGTATTTGATTATTATTAGAGTCGGTGGATTGCGGGGATCAAGATCTTTCAACAGATCAGTGAGGAAGAATGCCTTGCGATGTATTCAATCCTAAAATAATCCACTTGTGAAGTGAAATGGGGATAAAAACCTATTTATTTAATTATATCAGATATTTAAGTGGTGATAGCAATTCCATAAAAAGACGGTTGCTTTTGTATCAAAAGAACGGTTTCGTCTAAATCCAAAGACTTATGAACATGTGATGATCTCAAACACGAACATAATGTTTGTGGATGAAAATTGAGGCTTCGGGCATGAAAAAGACCAGCACGGTTAGAATCGTCTTTTGTCCACATTTGTGCACAATCGCCGAGGTCTCAAACCCGCCGAGCCACAAAGGGACAGTAACTTGCGAAATTGGATAGATAGAGCGCGGCAAAAAGTCAGTCGTAAGACTTTTTTTCATTTGCACATGATTTCTGATTCCACGGGAGAAACGCTTATCAATGCAGGCAGAGCCGCGGCCGCTCAATATCCAAAATGGCAAGCTGTCGAACATGTCACCCCGATGGTCAGCAAACGCAAACAATTGGAAAATGCACTTGAATCTGTAGATTCATCGCCGGGAATTGTTCTTTACACCATGGTTGATGAAGAACTCGAAGCTCTTTTGCGAGAACGTTGCACAAAACTCGGAGTACCTTGTCTTAATGTGCTTACACCAGTGACCAAAATATTTGACGCACACTTGGGAGAAGCAAAATCTGGTCGCAGAGGCGCTCAACATGCCCTAGATGATGAATATTTTGACCGCCTCGATGCCGTGAAATTTGCTATGGCCCATGATGATGGAAACCTTCCGGAAGATTTGGAAGAGGTTGATATCATTCTTATTGGCATCAGCAGAACGTCAAAAACACCCACGTCGATATATCTGGCACAACGCGGAACCAAAGTGATCAATATTCCTCTTGTTCCAGGAGCTGGTCTTCAAGAAGAAGTTTACAAGGCCAAGAGACCATTGATTGTTGCACTGGTGGCTTCTGCAGAACGAATCCTTCAAGTTCGCGAAAATCGATTGCTCGCATTTGAACGTGATCTCACAGATGACAGCTATGTTGATAGGGCTGCAATCTTGGAGGAACTTGCATGGACACGTCGGCTCTGCAAAGAAAATGGTTGGCCGATGATTGATGTCTCTAAACGGTCAATTGAAGAAACATCGGCTGCAATTCTTGCTCTGCATAGAAAGCACTCTTAATGGATGCGTTGGGTAGAACAGGGATAATGCTGATATGAAAGATCTTGTACTCGCTTCGGGAAGCGCCCATCGAGCCCAGTTGTTGACAAATGTTGGTTTGAAGTTTCGACAAATTTCATCAACTTTGGATGAACGCGCAATCGAAGCGCCGTTGGATGAGTCAGATGTGTTGCCAGAAGATCGAGCAGAAATTCTTGCTGAGGCAAAGGCCGTTGAAGTCAGCGAGAAAAACATGGGCGCTTGGGTCATTGGTTGCGATCAAATACTCGCTTTCGAAAATCAAGTTTTGCACAAACCGGCAAACATGGAAGCGGCACGCCGCCGCTTGTTGTTGTTGTCAGGAAAAACACATTTCCTATATTCTGCGGTTGTTTTGGTTCACGACGGACAAACTGTCTGGCGCCATGTCACGCCTTGTCCCATGAAAATGCGTGTTCTAACTCCAGAATATGTTGGGCGTCATTTGGCAGATGTTGGCGATGGTATTTTATCCAGCGTTGGTGCCTACCATACCGAAGGTAAAGGTGCACATTTGTTCGAGGAAATTGGCGGTGATCTATTTTCCATCATCGGTCTTCCTTTGTTGCCTCTTTTGCAAGAACTGCGGTCGCAAGGAGTAATCGATGGCTAGAGCATTTGTGACGGGCTGGCCCATTGGTCATTCGAGATCACCGTTGATACACAAACATTGGCTGGAAATGCACGGTATTGAAGGAGACTATTTGAGGCATCCCAGCAAAGTTGCTGACTTCGAGACTTTCATACAATCCTTTCAACAAGAGGGTTTTTTAGGTGGCAATGTCACACTGCCCCACAAAGAAGCTGCATGTGCTAATATTGAAAAAACAGATGCAACAGCCAAACGACTTGGCGCAGTAAATACAGTTTGGGTCGAAAACGACACCATCATAGGTGGCAATACTGATGGGTATGGTTTTACAGCTAATCTAGACGAATTTGCAGCAAACTGGTGTGATGAAAGTCGATTGAAAAGAGGCGCTTTGGTTCTTGGGGCCGGTGGTGCAGCACGAGCGATCATCGATGCTCTCATGCAGCGCGGGTTTCAAAAAATCACAATTGCAAATCGCACGCTTCCGCGAGCAATCGAATTGAGAGAAATGTTCGGAAAACCTTGTTGCGCAATCGCCTATCAAGACATCAAGGATGCGGAAAGAAATGCGTCCATCATTGTAAATACAACGTCTGTAGGGATGGCGGGATCAGAACAGGAAAACGAAACACCGCTGTCTCTGAATGGTTTTGCAAGTGATGTCATTGTAAATGATATTGTTTACACGCCACTCATCACACCTCTGCTTCATGAGGCGAAAACGCGAGGAATGCATGCTGTTGATGGATTGGGCATGCTTCTTCATCAGGCAGTTCCAGGTTTTGAAAAATGGTTTGGTGTCAGGCCAGAAGTGACACCAGAATTGCGTGCTGTTTTGTTGGCAGATTTGGGCGAAACGTCGTGACAATATTTTTAGGTCTCACCGGATCAATAGGTATGGGCAAATCGACGACAGCTCAATTTTTTCGTGATGCAGGTGTTCCAGTGCACGACTCCGACGCGACAGTTCATCGTCTCTATGAGACGGAAGCTGCTCCTCTGATTGAAAAAGCGTTTCCCGGAACGACAAATGACTCCGGCGTCGATCGAGTGGAGCTCGCTAAGTGGGTCGTGGGTAATGATGTCGAAATGAAAAAACTCGAGTCGATTGTTCATCCTTTGGTTCGTCGAGAGGAATTGAAGTTTCGAGAAACTCAAATAGCGGATGATCAGAAACTCGCTATATTGGATGTTCCACTCTTGTTCGAAACTGGTGGCAACGAGCGTGTTGACGGCATAGTCGTCGTAACGGCTCCGCTAGAATTACAAAGACAAAGAGTATTAGCTCGTGCTGGCATGACGAAAGAAAAATTTGAAGCGATCTTAAAGCGCCAAATGACGGATGAAGAGAAACGTTCAAACGCAGATTTTGTCATAGACACGTCCAAGGGATTGGAAGCCGCGAATGCCAATGTGCTAGAAATTATTGACAGCGTCATCAACGGAAACTGGTTTAGAGAAAAGAACCAAAATGCGTGAAATTATATTTGATACTGAGACCACTGGTTTATCTCCAGACCAAGGAGATCGGATCATTGAAATCGGCGCGATTGAAATGGTCAATCGGTTTCCAACAGGAAAGACATATCATCAATATTTGCATCCAGGCGATCGTGCCATTCATCCCGACGCTCAAAATGTACATGGAATTTCAATTGAAGATTTGGCCGGTAAGCCTGCATTTTCCGAAGTGGTGGATGAATTCCTAGAGTTTTTCGGCGAAGGTCAATTGATCGCCCACAACGCTAAGTTCGACATGGGCTTCATCAACGCTGAACTGAAACGCGTGAATCAACCCATCATTGATAATGACAGAGTGATCGACACACTGGTGATCGCGCGTCGAAAATATCCAGGTGCTCGAAATTCACTGGATGCTCTTTGTGACAGATTTGGTATTTCAAACGCACACCGAACCTTGCACGGTGCTTTGCTGGACTCTGAGCTTCTCGCCGATGTTTACATTGAACTCACAGGAGGTCGTCAAGCAGGCTTTTCTCTTGATCATGAACCAGAGGCAAAAACTGTCTCCGATGAGGAGATTGCGGTTACAGCATCAGAAAATCGTGTTCGTCCTCGACCGCTCAGTGAGCGGGAGACAGAAACAACAAAGGCGGCTCACACCGCCTTTGTCGAAACACTTGGTGATCAAGCGATATGGAAAAAATGGAAAGCCTAAACTCAGTTAGCTTCCATTTGTGATTTAACTTGCTCTTCTGCCATCCGCTGTTGGAATAGAGCTGCAAAATCAACGGGGTCAATCATCAATGGTGGGAAACCGCCATTGCGAGTTGCATCAGCAATGACCTGACGCGCAAATGGGAACAGCAAACGAGGACACTCAATCAATATTGCCGGTGCCACAGACTCTTCTGGCATGTTGGTCAAGCGGAACACACCACCATAAGTCAGCTCAACGTTGAACATTGTATCAGCGCCTTCACCTGCAGAAGCTTCCAGCTTCAATTCAACCTCAAAATCAGTCTCTGAAAGCGGGTTGGCGTTCACATTGATGTTGATGTTGATTTCAGGTTGGTTTTCACGTGGGCGTAAAGAATGCGGAGCGTGGGGGTTTTCAAAAGACAAGTCTTTGATGTACTGCGCAAGCACGTTCAAGGAAGGGTCGCCGCCTTGTGCTTCCTCAGTTTTGTCTTTCTTGGCAGCTGCCTTTTTGGTTTCTTTTTTGGCCATAATGTTCCCGTGATAATACTGTTTGAGTGAGATAGACACATCGTGCGCTATCATTGCAAAAATCCGCACAGGCGTTACCACGGCGTGGTACGGCTGGCAAGGAAGTTGAAAAATCGCCCTGTTTCTACTGCGGGGGTGAATTTCGGTTCCAAGGCGAATCAGGATCGCGTTCGCCAGTACGATACTCGTCTTCATCCAAATCAATGATGGGCCCGTCTCCATGCATACGATCTGCAGTAGATTGGTATTCGTTGTTTTTAAAAGTGGTTCCACCCGGCATCACGAGTGTTATGCGTGAAGCAATGAAAGACCAAATTGCAGACCGAACAAACGGTATAAACAGAGAAAAACCAATGGTATCAGTCACAAATCCAGGGGTGAGCAACAATATGCCAGCCACCAATATCATGGCTCCATCGCCCAATGCCCGTCCGGGAATTTTCCCAGAATTCGTTTCTGCCTTAATACGGTTCAAAAGTTGAAATCCTTGGATGCGAAGCAAAAAGGTTCCAACAAGCGCTGTTACAAAGATCATGCCCAGAGTCGGCCAAAGTCCAATCTTGTCACCAATCAAAATAAATGTGGCAATCTCCACAATGGGAACAATAAGGAGTAGGAATGGAATGAATGCAAAGGGCATTGATGATTTCCGAGTGTCTGTGAAAGGACGATTTACTCGTATATAGGTGCATCACTATGTCGTTTGAATGGTCTATTTGAACGTCAGTGATCTTCGTCCTATATACAAAGTAATGGTTCGCCGATACAGGCGAATGAAGCGCTCTAACACCAGAACAGTGAACCGATCATGGAACTCGACCTTTTTACACTTTTGCCTTTGGCTGCTGCAGTCTTTGTGTTTTGGAAATTGCGTAGTGTTTTGGGCACGCGCAATGGCAATGAACGCCCACCTTATGACCCCTACACAGACATCAAGAACAAAGAGAATGCAGCTGAACCGGGCTCAAACGACAATGTTGTCACTCTGCCCAATGCCCGTGGTCGTTCTTCGGAAGATCAAGTTTCTGCAGCTGAAGCGCGTATTGCCGAAATTGCTGGTAAAGACAAAGATCTCAAACAGGGCCTGACAGCAATCGTTTCACGCGACCCCTCTTTTGATGCAGATCAATTCCTCGATGGTGCTAAGATGGCCTATGAGATGATTGTGACTGGATTCGCGGATGGAGATAAAAAGGCTCTTAAAGGATTGTTGTCGCGCGAAGTGTTTGAGAATTTTGAGTCAGTGATCGATGAACGTGCGCAGAATGGCGAGCGTGTTCAGGCAAGTTTTGTTGGTATTGAAAAAACCAAATTTATATCGGCTGAGCTGGTCAAGGAAGAAGCACAGCTCACCATTCAATTTGTCAGTCAAATGATTTCTGCAACACTCAATAGTGATGATGAAGTTGTCGATGGAGACCTTCAGGAAGTAGCCGAAATAGTGGACGTTTGGACATTTGCGCGTCCTGTTAAGTCGCGCGATCCTAACTGGAAGTTGGTCGCGACTGACGCTTAGTATTTGAACCTATCAAATGTCTGCGAAACTTTATCCAATTGGGTTTTCAGAAATTCCGGATTGGCAGAACGATGATCATTTAGGCGCATTTGACGCATTTTTGGTTTCTGCCCGTAGGATGATTGAAAAACCTTACAGTGGCCGCGGACTTGGAGTGAGTGGAGAAGGTTTGGCTAGCGCAGCTAGATCCGCTGTCGAACTCTCAAAATCTCCTATGACGTCGCACAGCGCACAAGTCTTTTTTGAAGCTGCATTTATTCCTCACAAGTTTGACGGCGCCGATGGTTTTTTGACAGGGTTCTTTGAACCCGTCGTTGAAGCATCAAAAAAACGCAGCGCCAAATTCAGTGAACCACTTTACTTGCGACCTGACGATCTGGTTGATGTGACCGATGCAAATCGACCAACTGGATTGGATAAAAGTTATAGATATGGTTTGAAAACGGACGATGGTATTCAAGAGTATTTCGACCGAGAAGCCATCAGCACTGGAGCATTGTCAGATCGTGGGCTTGAACTTGTTTATCTCAAGGGCAAGGTCGATGCGTTTTTTATCCACGTTCAAGGATCAGCTAAGCTGAACCTGATTGAAGGTGGCATAATGCGTGTGAC
>CALHHQ010000298.1 GCA_938030645.1 uncultured Rhizobiaceae group bacterium | reverse complement strand
GAAAGTGATGGCGCAAATAACAGCTGGATGGATGGGATTGAAGCCCAACTAGCAGAAACTGGAGTTGCAATCGCCTTTGCTCGCCGTGAATTGGTTGCTTTGCTGCAAAGCATCATTGCGAAGACAACTGCGCAATCTGATAATCTCTTTCCAAATGCCGACATCACATTAGACGGAACGTTGGAAGACCTTATTCGGGACGGAGCAGCGGCCGACTTAGAAGACAGTTATCGTGCTCTTCTTTGCAGAAACCGTCCACGAGACCGTGCCGCAGGTCGCACTCTTGAAGGACCACACCGGAGCAATCTTGTAGTGCGTCATGGCCCAAAAAATATGGAAGCGGCTTTGTGCTCAACAGGCGAACAGAAAGCCCTGCTGCTGGGCCTTATTCTGGCTCATGCGCAATTGGTTGGCGACATTTCTGGAATGGCCCCTATTCTTCTTCTTGATGAAGTGGCAGCACACTTGGATGAGGCCCGTCGGGCAGGATTGTTCGATGTTATTGATCGTCTTGGATGCCAGGCATGGATGACTGGAACGGATGCACCCATGTTTGAAGCCTTGGGCGATCGCGCTCAGTTTTTCACAGTTGCAGCAGGCTCCGTTGATAGTGCACGTTAAGCGATATGAACGATCCAATTTTTACCGCTGAAGAACGCGAACGTTATGCACGCCATTTTGTTCTGCCCGAGATTGGCGGACCCGGGCAACAGAAGCTCAAGAGGGCTCATGTGCTTATGGTTGGAGCTGGTGGTTTGGGCGCGCCCGCATTGCAATATCTTGCAGCGGCTGGTGTTGGAACCATAACGATTGTGGATGATGACACCGTCGATCTGTCTAACCTTCAAAGACAAGTCATCCATTCCAGCCAGAATGTGGGAATGCCAAAAAGTGAGAGCGCTAGACGTTCGATTGAAAGTATAAATCCCCATGTGACTGTTCACGCAATTGAAGAGCGACTAACAGAAAAAAATGCCGCAGACTTGGTGAAGGGGAAAAGTGCAGTACTGGACGGCAGTGATAATTTTGATACCCGCTATCTTTTGTCAGATGTTTGCGAACAGGAACGCGTGTCATTGATCACCGCCGCTGTGAACAAGTTTGATGGGTCCATCACCACGTTGAAACCTTGGGATAGTGACGAAGCTGGAAACGCAAACCCTCGCTATCGTGATTTGTTTCCTGAGAAACCTGTCGATGGTTTGCTTCCCGCATGTTCAGAAGTTGGCGTGATGGGTGCCACGACCGGCATCATGGGCACTCTTCAAGCTATGGAATGTATTAAGGAGATTGTTGGCATTGGCGACAGTCTTGTCGGAAAACTCTTGATGTTTGACGGTCTTGCTATGCGATTTCAAACCATCACCTATAGGCGGGCAGACACATGAGCGCATCAATCAAAGCCATGATTTTCGATGTGTTTGGAACTGTTGTCGATTGGCGCACCAGTGTGGCAGGGATTGTTGCCCCTGCATTCAAAGACAAGTCCATAGACTGTGATCCGCTACAATTCGCAGACTATTGGCGTGCACGTTACGACCCTGCAATGGATAGAATACGGACTGGTGAACGCGGCTACATCGCTCTCGATGATATTCATTTGGAAAATCTCGAACAAACGTTACTACACTTTGGTTTGAACGAACGTTTCAATGATGCTGAAAAAGCCACTTTAAACTCTGCCTGGGAACAACTTTCTCCGTGGCCAGATGTTGTTGACGGTCTCCGTCAGCTGAAGTCCAAAACTATCATCGCCCCATGTTCCAACGGATCCATTGCGCTTATGACACGGCTCGCGAAGTTTGGTCACTTGCCCTGGGATTGTATTTTGGGAGCAGATATTGCTCAAAACTACAAACCTCATCCCAGCGTCTATCAAAAATGTTGCGAAGCACTGCGTCTTCAGCCCCAACAGGTGATGATGGTGGCCTGCCATAACAATGATCTTAAGGCTGCACGCGAAAGTGGCTTGGCTACTGGTTTTGTTGTTCGACCAAATGAACATGGTCCAAAGCAATCAATCGATCTACACGCTGAATCCGATTGGGATATTGTAGCAGAAGACTTTGCTGACCTTGGCATGAAGTTCAACAGGTTATAGAAACGCTTCGCCCAATCCCAAGTTCCGTATTCCAGACGTTATTTTTTGAAAGCTAACCCTTGCACGCGTTACGCTGTGACGTGCTCTGAGATATCCATGCACAAGGCCTTGTTCATTGTGCCAAACAGCCTGGCCACCCGCATCAGTAATTTTGTGGCAATAACTTTCGCCATCACCCGACAATGGATCGCATTGCGCTGACACCACTATGGTCGGTGGCAAGTTTGCAAACTCAGTTGCGTTCAACGGACAACAAGTTGGTTCGTTCAATAACTCAGCATCGCCCCCTGTTCGAATGGTTTTATAAAACGTGGTTTCTGCTCGCGTTAGCATTGGTGCATCTTCATGCTCCAAAAATGTGCCGTGATCCAATTTGCTGTCGAGGCCTGGATAAATCAACATTTGGCCAATCGGACGGAGTTCATCACCTTTGGTGGCATGAGACACCGCGGCTGCCAAGTTTGCACCTGCACTGTCTCCTACAAGGACAGCAGGCTTTCCTGATTTCGAGGCAATGTGTTTGAAGCAGTTCAGAGCATCGTGAAAATCGCTTGGGTATGTGTGCTCGGGCGCAAGACGGTAGTCGACCGATGTGACGTTAAAATTGGTCTGCGCGCAAATCTCGGCACATATATCGTCATGGCTGTTCAAACCGCCTA
>CALHHQ010000297.1 GCA_938030645.1 uncultured Rhizobiaceae group bacterium | reverse complement strand
TCTTTTTTCAAATCATCAGTCGGTTCAACACCGTTCATCAAAGTCACATAACAATAGATGCCCTGTCCCTTAATGTCGTGGGGATAGCCCACAACTGCAGATTCAGAAACGGTATCATGCAACACCAGCGCAGATTCCACTTCTGCAGTACCCATACGATGGCCTGACACATTGATCACATCATCAACACGGCCCGTGATCCAGTAGTATCCATCTTCATCACGACGACAGCCATCACCTGTGAAATATTTGCCTTTATAGGTGGAGAAGTATGTTTGAACGAAGCGCTCATGGTCTCCATAAACAGTACGCATCTGACCGGGCCACGATGCGGTAATGCAAAGATTGCCATCTGTTGCGCCTTCCAACACACCGCCATCATTGTCCACCAATTCTGGTTGTACGCCGAAAAACGGAACGGTCGCTGAACCCGGTTTCAATGCGATCGCTCCCGGCAACGGAGTGATCATGTGCCCACCCGTTTCCGTCTGCCACCAAGTGTCCACAATCGGGCAACGACTATCGCCAACAATCTTGTGATACCATTCCCAAGCTTCAGGGTTGATGGGTTCACCCACTGTGCCCAGAATACGCAGAGAGGAGCGCGATGTTGACGTCACAGGGTCATTACCATGTTGCATCAAAGCACGAATGGCTGTTGGTGCAGTGTAAAATGTGTTGACCTGATGTTTGTCGCAAACCTGCCAAAACCGAGAATTGTCTGGATAGTTCGGAACACCTTCAAACATTAAGGTGGTGGCGCCATTGGCCAGCGGCCCATAAACGATATAGCTATGACCCGTTACCCAACCCACATCAGCTGTACACCAGTAAATATCACCATCATGATAATCAAACACATATTGATGGGTCATCGCTGCCCAAACCAAGTAGCCGCCTGTGGTGTGTAAAACACCCTTCGGTTGGCCCGTTGAACCAGAGGTATAAAGAATGAACAACGGATCTTCCGCATTCATAGGTTCTGGATCACACTCCGCAGATACCTCTGCTGTCGCTTCATGATACCAAACGTCACGACCTGGTTCCCAATCGATAGAACCACCAGTGCGTTTTACAACAAATACATTTTCGACATGACCACCCTGCGTGGCTGCGATCTGAATAGATGCATCCACATTTGCTTTCAATGGAATTGACTTGCCACCGCGCAAACCTTCGTCAGCTGTAATTACAAATGTTGATTCACAATCCACAATTCGTTGCGCCAAAGCGTCTGGAGAGAAGCCGCCAAACACAATCGAATGCACGGCACCAATTCGAGTACAAGCCAGCATGGCGTAAGCAGCTTCTGGAATCATCGGCATGTAAAGAGTGACCCGATCGCCTTTTTTGACACCGCTTGCTTTCATCGCATTGGCGAGACGACAAACATGTTCGTGCAATTGATTGTAGGTGATCTTTGAATCATCAGAAGGGTCATCCCCTTCCCAGATAATGGCCACCTGATCGCCACGTGTTGCCAAATGGCGGTCAATACAATTAGCAGAAACATTGAGGACGCCATCTTCAAACCATTTGATGGAAACGTCGGGATATTCATAAGTCCAGTTGCCAGCCTTTGTATAAGGCTTCATCCAATCGAGACGCTTGGCTTCTTTCATCCAAAACGCATCTGGATTGTTCACGCTCTCGGCGTACATCTCTTTATATTTTGCATTGTCTGCATGTGAGCGCGCTGCAACATCAGCTGGCACTTCGTAGATTTTTTCGTCCATGGTTTGGACCTCCCAACATGTGAAAGCTGTGCTTTCCCGTTCCTCTTCATGTTGTCTTACACACGCACCAAAATCCAGTCCATTAGACTTGAGTAAGGGCGCATACAAAAACGGCTTCGCGGCATTATGCTTAACAATTAACTAACGCAAGGGAAACTTCACCTTCGACCTGCCACATTTGCTATTCAGAGCAATTGAGAATTAGGGAAGCCGATTTCGCCATCTGGGCGTCATCCCAAAGTAGGGACATTTTCAAATGAATAATATAATGAAACGCGGCTTGCAGGCCGTGGCCGTAACGCTGTGCTTTTTCATGGCAGCTACTTTTTTGCCAAGTGAAACAGTTGCAGCAAAGAAGACATCTATATCTAAGAAGCTCGTTAAAAAATCTGCGCGTAAAACCGTAAGGAAAGCGCGATTGAGCAAGAGCAAGAAAAAGCGCAGTCGTAAACGCAAATCTGCTTATGCAGGACGTAAAATTAGGCGTATCTCTTTGAATGCACCATGGAAATGCGTGCCAGGACGATTGAAATCGGTGATATCGCAAGTTTCGCGTAAATTTGGCCCAGTTGTCATCAACAGCACTTATCGCAGCAGACGCAAAAACCGCTTAATTGGTGGTAAAAGAAGATCTTATCACATTGGCTGCCGCGCTGTGGATTTTAGAGTGCGTGGAAGAACAAGAGGCCTAACACGCTGGTTAGCGCGCCATCCAAAAGTGGGTGGCTTCAAACGGTATCGAACTGGATTTTATCACATCGACACTGGTCCAAAACGCACCTGGTAGCAGATCAAATTTGTTCCAAGACGCTCATTGTTAACCAAACTTTCTCACCAATTTTAAGCAGTTTGTTGAGAAACTGTTCATCAAGACCAATAGCCCGTCGAGATGAACAGGACACCCTGTGATGAACAATCGGAAATCAAGTTTCTCTGCCGCAACTCTTTTGCTGGCAACTGCATTATTGATCTCTTCTTGTGCCAGTTGGCCAGGTCTTTATCGCATCGGTGGTGAGGGCGAAGTCATCTATCAAAAAACATCGTGGTGCATTCCTTGGAGTTTGAAACGCGTGTTGCGCCGTGTGGCCCATCACTATGGTGATGTGATTGTTTTCTCAACTTGGAGAAGCCCGTGGTACAATCGCAAAGT
>CALHHQ010000296.1 GCA_938030645.1 uncultured Rhizobiaceae group bacterium | reverse complement strand
GCCAAGGCGCGCAACATGTCTTTGGCATGAACAATACCGATAATATTGTCCGTCTCATCAGCCCAAACGGGAATGCGAGTGTGCTGACTTTCCAGAATTTGCGTGACCAGATCTTCTGGCCGGTCGTCAGCGTTGATGCTGGTCATGGCGGTTCGGTGCACCATGACGTCGGACAGTTCGAGCTCGTGGAGATCAAGAACTCCGCCCACGCGGTCTTTATCGTCTTTTGCTACCACGCCATCGCGATTCAGAACATCGACTGTGCCACGCAATTCGTCGTGGCCTGAAAGTGGTGATGAATCTTCATCCAAATCCACACCAAAGACACGCAAAACGGATCGAACAATGCGTGTGATGATGTTGGTAATAGGACCAAATATAATCACGATAACATTGACGAAAGGCGCAACGGTCAGGGCAAATTTTTCAGTGTTGGCGATGGCCCAGCTTTTGGGCAGCACTTCCGCGAAAATAACGACCAGAATGGTCATGCCGATGGTGGCGTAGATCACCCCAATATCCCCAAACAAACCGATGAAGAGACTGGTCGCCAATGCGGAGGCGAGAATGTTGACGATGTTATTTGAAAGAAGCAGCGAACCAATTAGTTTTTCCTGAATGCCAACCAAACGCGAAACCAGCGCCGCGCGTTTGTCTCCCGCCTTTTCCAGCGAATTTATCCGCGCGCGTGACACGGCTGTCAGTGCGGTTTCGGACCCTGAAAAAAAGGCCGACAATCCGACGAGAAAAATAATGGCGCAAAAAATGAGCAACAGAGAAACTGTCATAGCGTGATCCGGTTTGGTTCAAATATCGGGTTTAGACCCGCACGAACAATGTAGATGGAATTGAGCTTAAGCGGAAGCGCTGAGCTTTTGTTCAAGATAGTTACGAACCTGACTGACCGGTACATCTTTGGACACAAATGACCGACCAATGCCCTCGGTTAAGATGAAGGTCAGCGCGCCGCGGGTTACCTTTTTATCTTGGGCAATGGCATCAATCAGCTGATCAAGAGTTGGCTTGGTTCCAGGTATTTGCTCAAGCCGTGTTGGCAAGCCAACTTTCTCCAAGTGAGCGATAACCCGTTCTGCTGCTTCAGGACCACAATGGTTGAGGCGGCTGGAGAATTCGTGCGCCATGACCATGCCAATCGCAACACCTTCGCCATGGACAAGACGTTCAGAATCATAAGCAACAGAGGCTTCGAGAGCGTGACCAAATGTGTGGCCAAGGTTGAGAAGTGCGCGGCTTCCATTTTCCAGTTCATCGGCTTTGACCACTTCAGCCTTGGAGCGACAGCTTTGAGCAATGGCGTGACGGCGTGCATCCCCGCCAGCAAAGACTGCTTCAAAATTGTCTTCCAACCATTCAAAAAACTCTGGCTGATCGATCAATCCATATTTTGCAACTTCGGCATAGCCAGCGCGCATCTCACGATCGCTCAATGTGTCGAGCACGCTCGTATCGGCCAAAACGAGGGAAGGCTGGTTGAACAATCCCACAAGGTTTTTCCCGCGCGGTGAATTGATGCCTGTTTTACCTCCCACGGAAGAATCCACTTGCGCCAACAAAGACGTAGGGATCTGAACAAAGCCCATGCCGCGGCGCACAATGCCTGCTGCAAAACCGGCCAAATCACCAACAACGCCGCCACCAAAAGCGAGTAGCACGTCGCCCCGTTCCATGCCTGCCGCTAAAACTCCTTCAACAACAGTTTCTAACGTGGCGAAACCTTTGGATGGCTCGCCGGGCGCAACTGATATGGTCTGTGAAGATAGGCCAGCATCCGTCAGGGACTTTCGCAATGCATCGCCATGTAAAGCATTCACATTGTCATCTGTAACGATGATGCAACGGGCATCGGGATGAAGATCTGCGATATAGGCGCCAGCTTTGTCGACCAGCCCATCACCAATGAAAATGTCATATCCGCGTTCACCCAAATCAACGCGAATTTTTTCAATACTATCGGGTGATGTCGCTGGGGCGACCATTATTCCCAGTTCCGATCCTCGGCAATAGCTGGCAGTTGGTCTGCAAGAAGATCAACGACTTCGGCAGCAATGACATCTCGGCTGACTGTGCGCGATTCAATATGCACATCAGACAAGGCATAAACAGGATTGCGCTCTTCCAGCAGAGCTTTCATCACCGCTTCCGGATCTTCTGTTTTCAGCAAAGGTCGGTCTGAGCGCCGCTGAACGCGTTTCATCAAAATGTCCAGGTCAGCATTGAGCCAAACAGACACACCACCTTCAGCAATGTCCGCACGAATTTCTTCGTTCATGAATGCTCCGCCGCCGGTTGCCAGAATTTTCTGGCCTTCACCCATGAGGCGTTTGATGACTTTTTTCTCACCGGAGCGAAATGCTTCCTCGCCAAACTGGTCAAAGATATCTTGAATATCCATGCCCGCGGCTTTTTCGATTTCTTTGTCGGCATCCACGAAAGGAATATCGAGATATTGCGCCAGTTTTTTCCCGATTGTGGATTTACCCACGCCCATGATCCCAACAAGAACGATACTACGTCCTGCCAGTGCCCGGCGGATTGTGCTGGAACGGTCTGCGATAACCGCGCGATTGACTTCTTGGCTTGTTGCTGTGTTCACGGTGTCTGTTTCTGGTTTCTTTTTCGGGTGTCAGTTACGAAGTTCACGGTCAAACACCTCATAATTGATCTTACGTCAAGAGGCTCAATGGAACTTGCTATTCTTCGTCAGCTTTATCATAAAGCCAACTGGGGTAAGTTATAACTACAGTTCGGCTCAAAGATGAGCGAGCTTTTGCGAATTCAGGGGTCCTATCAGTGCCTAGTCTTATCCGATTTGTGGTCATTTGTGGCGTTTTGGCAGGTCTTGCCTATGGCGGCATGTTTGCGTTGGCCACATTTGTGGAGCCAGACGAACGCGAAATGCGCGTTAAAATCCCTTCCAAGCGCATTAATCCGTAAAACATAATATTTTAAAGATTTAGAGTTTTCAAAGACATTTTGTCTAGTCTTTGGGCATGAATGACAGTTTCCTAATCGAATCATTTCTCGAAATGATGAGCGCTGAAAGAGGTGCTGCAGCCAATACGTTGGAAGCATATCAACGCGATCTAAACGAGTTTTCCGAATTTTCGAACCCCTCTTTGATGTCAGCTGGGCCCATCGACGTGCGGGGTTGGATTACGGATATGGAACGTCGCGGATATTCTCCATCCTCTCAAGCACGTAAATTGTCTGCCTTGCGTCAATTGTATCGTTTTACGTTTTCGGAAGGGTTGCGTGAGGATGATCCGACAGGATCAATCGACAATCCTCGCACGCAACGACCATTGCCAAAGATTATGAGTGAAAGCGATGTGGATCGGCTTTTACTGACTGCAGAAGAAGAAGTTGATGAAGCAAAGAAAGACACTGCGCGGTTCAAAGCTGCCCGCATGCACGCGCTTTTGGAATTGCTCTATGCAACTGGGCTGCGGGTCTCAGAATTGGTCAGCCTACCTGAATCTGCCACACGCCGTGACACGCGTTTTCTGATTGTCACGGGCAAAGGCAACAAAGAACGTTTGGTGCCTTTAGGTGACAAAGCGAAACAAGCTGTCAGCGTTTATGATACGTTGTTGAAAACGCACGAAACGCAGTGGTTGTTTCCATCATCAGGTGAAAGTGGTCATCTCACACGTCAACATTTTGCACGAGAATTGAAATCACTTGTTGTACGAGCAGGGCTGAATGCGGCGAAAGTTTCTCCGCACGTTTTGCGACACGCATTTGCCAGTCATCTTTTGCAAAATGGCGCGGATTTGCGCGCTGTTCAACAATTGCTTGGTCATGCGGATATTTCCACAACTCAGATTTACACACATGTTCTGGAAGAGCGTTTACGTGGACTTGTAGAAACGGCGCACCCATTGGCGCGGGCACGGCACAGTTAGCGTTTCAATCTGAAATGATTTTGACTTTCTGACCCGCTTTGAGGCGCTGGCCATTGCTCAGGCCGTTTAAAGCTTTGAACAACTCGACCTTTTTAGAAACGCCCGTCATTTGACCCGCAAGCCCTGCAAGAGTGTCGCTTGATTTGACGGTTCTGATTTTCACTCTCAATGGTTGCAGGCTGCTTTTCTCGGCTGACGTCATCGCTCTAAAGCTGTTTGCAATACGGGCGGTGATTTTTGGCACGCCTTTGGCATTGCGCGGCGCGGCTAGAATAAACCGATAGTATTTTCCGCCATAGGCTACGACTTCAATGCCAAATTGCCAGTCGCCCGCTTCTGCTTGTCCTGTTGCGCTCGCGTTGCCATTCGTGGTTTTGGATTTGACGGTCGATGCGTCAAGCCCATTCACCCATCCTGATTGCAAATAGGCTCCAGCGGTTTTGGCATCGGATTCTGATGCGCTGACACTGTCGAAACGCAGAGCCATTTGATCGGGACCACCAGCAAGAACAGCATCTGAGTTGTTGGTGAGATTGAAATTTGAAGGAACTTCAAACGTGATGCCGAGCTTGCGGTGGGAGAATCTATTGCCGCGCACAAAGCCTTCAGTAGCTGTGTCGCCGTAGAGAATTCCGTCGATACCTTTTAGGAACCGAGCACGTCCTTTTTCTCCGGTGCCGGGCGGTCCAAAAGCGCGCGCATGACGCATGGCAAGTTCAATACGTTGAGGAGTGGACGGATGAGAACTTGCGTGGTCATCAACCTTGTCCCCACCGCTATTTCTCCAAGCTGTGTAGCGTCCCATGGATTCTAAGAAACGAGCGGCTGCGAATGGGTCGTAACCAGCTTTGCCGATGATCTTAATGGAAATGGCATCCGCTTGAAGTTCTTGGGCTTGGGAGAAGGCAACGAGTTTTCGTTTTGTAGAAGCTTCAGCCACTTTGCCAGCCAGCGGGTTTGAAACGACTTCTGAAATCACCCGCCCTGCGATGTCGTTGGCCTTTTGTTGGCGACCCCGCTCAATGCCGTGGTTGGCAGACACATGTGCCATTTCGTGGGCTAACACTGCGGCGACTTCAGACATATCATTTGCTAGGGTGAGGAGACCGCGGGTCACGTATAAATAACCACCGGGCAAAGCAAATGCGTTTACAGAAGGTGAGTTCAGAACGGTGATTTGGAAAGACTTGTCTGGTGCATTGGAATGCTCGACCAGATTGCCCGCTATCACAGCAAGAACGGTGTCCAACTGCTTGTTGTTGTAAGCGCCACCGTTGGATTTCAAAATTCTCGGGTGTTCCTGTGCTCCGATGGAAGCTTGAGGGTCGTTGGCGCGTTGTTCTTCGAAACTGAGCGTAGGGCCGGTATCCCTTTTCGGTGTTTCTTCATTTGCAACCAGATCTTCTGCACTGTTCAAAATCTGGCATGCAGACAGCCCGATACAGGCAACAACTAAAGCGAAGCGCCGTGATTTATTCAGCAATGATTTCAATTTGCGCTGCATCAAAAAGTCGAATTAACGGTCCCTGTCGTTGTTCCAAAACTCCCCGCACGCGAACAGTTTTTCCCTTTAAACCTGCGAGCAGATTTAGCGACCCCTTAAACGCTCCCTTTCCCTTTTTGACAACCGACAGTGTGAAGTCTTGTGACCAATTTTGGCCGAAATTGAGGTAAAGGCGTCGTTTTCTGTCACCTATCGACAACACCTTTCCTTCAATCACCGAGAAGAAGCCGGTTCTCGCGGACATCTTTTCCAGCTGATTTGCTGTTATGATCGCGCTGTTTTTGTTCCATAGTCCCTCCTTTGTGCCAATTGCCACGTGTTCTATTTTTCGCATGGCAGCGAGACAGGTGGGCGAGGTGCTTTGGGATGAACCGTTGAGAAGCGCTTTTCCAGATTTCAGATATTCACCTTGCAACCATTTGTTCGAGCGTACTGCAAATGCCTGAACATGGATGACACCATATCGATCAGGACTGTCAGCATGCCCGTAAACTGACAAAGATGTTCCAACATTCAAAATGCCCGCCAGATTGGGACCTTCCAGGCCTGTAAGCGCAAAAGTTTTGGTTGAGTTTAATAGTCTGAAGGTTTGTTTGCGATCATCAATTGTTGAGATGGTAGATGAAAACGCAGTTCCGCTGATGCACGGGTGATCTTGTTTTTGAGCGAATGCATTTGTGGACAAAGCTAGCGGCAATATAAAACCAATTGCGGCAATTCTCATCAGTTTACTCGCTCACTGGCCAGTCATCGTGAAGGCTTTGAACTCTGTCTGTAATAGATTCTGAGAATTCTGCCAGTCCTGTTCTCTCCATCAAGGCGTGCCATTGTTCGGCCGTGCTGCTGATGGTTGCGGAATAAGATGAAACGGGGAGGTCATAACTCCATGTCACAAGTGCTGAACTCTGGAACATCGCCAAGACAATGAGCGTCAGCAGCATGATGGCAAACACTTTGAACGATAATACGGTGTTGTGCTTGCCTTCGAGACTTGTCGTCCATTCCTTAGACATGAATTTTCCCTAAAATTGGAAATAGATAAATGGTGCTGTTCCGGGAGGAGCGAGCCACAAAATTGCAGACAGACATAAGATGAAAGCGAGGGCGACAAAAGCCAATGCGTTTTCTGCAAATCGAACGGTGATACGTTCGACACTGTTGCTCGGCAAAAACTGTGCTGCCAATGGCAGTGCAATGAGCGCGATGGTGAACCATGTTAAACCATAACTGTCGGTAGAGACATTTGCCAAACCTGCGAACCAATCAAGTGCAACTGAAAGATCACTTGATCTGAAAAAGACCCATGCCGCGCAAACCACATGAAAGGTGATGAGCCATCCAACCAATGTTTTAATTTTTGAGCGTCGTGTATCATCCGCCTTTGTGAGTGCGCGTTCCATTGCTAACCAAGCACCATGTAAACTGCCCCATATAATGAACGTCCACGCAGCGCCGTGCCATAAACCTCCCAAGAACATGGTCAGGAACAAATTGCGATACGTGTTCCAAGTTCCAAATTTGGAACCTCCCAATGGAATATAGAGATAGTCCCGCAACCAACCCGAAAGGGAAATGTGCCAACGCCGCCAGAAATCTTGCAGTGAACTTGCGCGATAAGGTTGATCAAAATTCTTTTTGAATTGAAATCCCAGCAGTGCCGCCGTTCCAATTGCGATGTCGCTGTAACCGGAAAAGTCGCAGTAAATCTGGACAGCATATCCATAGACACCCAACATGAGCATGAGACTTGAATAGGACGTTGGATCGAGGAAAATAGGATCCACTAAATCGACGGCAAGATAGTTTGCTACGACCATTTTTTTGAACAGCCCGAAAATGCAAAGAACAAGGCCAAAACAGACAGCGGTTTTGGTCAGTGACGATTTTCGTTCCAGTTGAGGCAGAAAGTCTGCCGCGCGCACAATTGGACCAGCCACCAATTGCGGAAACAAAGAAATATAGAGGAGAACATCAATGGGATTAGTGCGAGTTGCTATATCTTTGCGATAGACGTCGACCACATAGGAAATCGCCTGAAATGTGAAAAAGGAAATTCCAACCGGCAATATAATTTGCAAAAAGGGTAGGTCGCGCTGCCAGCCAATTGCGAACAAAACGTCCTGCAGGGAAGACAGGAAAAATCCGTAATATTTGAAGAACCCCAATACGCAAAGAAGTGCGCCAACGGATAGTGTAACCACTATGCGCTGTTCGTGCTCGGACTTGAATTTTGAAATGCCTATTCCTGCGAGCCAGGCGGTGAGTGATGCACCAAGAAGAAGGAAACAAAACCGCCAATCCCACCACCCATAGAATAGATAACTTGCCGCCAGCAACACGCATTTGCGTGCCATTACATAATTGCGCAGGGACCAAGTCGATCCAAACACAAGCGTGAAAAAAACAGCAAAAGTGAGTGTGGGAAAAAGCAAGTGCGGCGTGCATTCACATTACGGTTGATCCGCGTTGGAAACTATAGAGAAATGCACAGATGTGAAAGCGCTGCCATGAATGAACAATTATTTGGAGGCGACGGCCACATTGCTTCGGGCTGGTGCGGTCAACCAATTGACGAATGCGCTGGCGCTTTTGCGATATCCAGCATTGGTCAAATGCACTCGATCACGAGATGCGAGCTTTTTGGAGGCCCAAGAATTGATCCCGCATTTACCACCCATTGCAGCAGACCAATCCCAATATGCTCCACTTTGCGTTGCAGCAATATTCTGAATTGCTTTGCGCACAGGGCCAAGTTTTGGAGGGATAGCCCACCGACCGCAGGCGCGTTTTCCGCGTTTGCGCAAACCCGATGCTGCACCAATGAACACGAGGTCTGCATTAGGAGCGGAGGCTTTCATCTGTTTCACAAAGCTGTTGGCATAGGCCTTGTATTTACGGATATTGAGATTGTCTTTGAAGCCTTCGTTGGTGCCATAGCCATATACAATTAAATCTGGGTCGAGGCGCTTAATGTCGTTGGCCACGAGACGTTTATCGAACCGTCGGGTGATGTCCACCGTTGCGCCAATCAAACCGAAATTCACATATCTCACGCCAGCTCTGTTCTTGCCACCGCCCCAACTGAGAACAGTCGTTTGGGCACCGCCACCAGGGCGCACTATCAATTTATTTCCCCTTGTGTCCAAGCGGAATGTCTTGGACCCCTTCGACTTTGACCAAGCGTTGAATTTTTTAGAAACGGCGCCAACTTCCATGGTCACACGACCTTGGGAGGGGCCCGACAAAACCGTCACTTCCGCCCAATCGAACCCTCTTTGGGAGGTCATGGTCATGGATGATTTTGAAGAACGCGATGTGAGACTGACGCCCGAAATTCCAAATGGTCCCGTTTTCGATTTCAAAGCTGTTTTGGGGCGCCAATTGCCCGATGACTTCAGCCGCACTTGATCCGCCACGCCATATTTGAAAGCGGAGGCGGGCAAAACCATGCCGCGTCCAGCATGACCATAACGGCTTTGCAATTCATTTCGAATGCCACGTGAAAAGCTGTCTGACGCCACGTGACTGTCGCCGATATGTAAAACAGTCAAAGGTTTTTTGCGTTTGCCTTCTTGGATGGCTTTCAACTTAGCATGAAAACGACCCAAAGGGCCGCTGCCTGAAATGATTGGCTCAATCGATGGGTTGGGCTCGATTGCTGGTGAAGGTTTTTCTTTTGGCTGAATGATAGGTTCGGCCGGTGTGAGTTTTGCAAGTATGACTTCAGCTGGTTTTGCCTCAGGCCGTTGAGCGAGGAGATTTGCACGTCTTTGCGTGAGCTGCTTTGCAGCATTTGAATTGCGAATGGCGGCTGTTGACAGAACTTGCTCTTGGCTTTGGTCATTCTTTTGGAGAGACGCTTTTTGTTCCTCAAGTTGAATCGCAACTCGATTGAGAGCAGTGGTGCGCTGTTGAGTGGTGGCCGAAGGAATGACCGGAGCAGCTTTTTTGCCACTGAACAGCGAACCAAGAGGCGCATTTGTGCCAGTGCAAGCAGTCAATGCAAGTGAAAGCATGAGCGTGCTGAGGCTCTTTCTCATTCTCACAGACTTTACAGTTTGCATTGCTTTACACGCTCAACATCACAGCTTTGCCAGCACAATCAGCGCAACAAAATTTCTTAATCAAACCTAAGCAAACAGCGTTAATGAATTCTCAACGAGGCTTGTTCACTGCAGAGTTTCGTTTGCTGCCTTTAGGTCGCTGGAGAGAATATCGTTCACAATTCCGGCGAAAATCAGATAGCCGTTTGTGGTGAAGTGAACACCATCACGACGACGGATCTCCACTTGTTTGCCTTCAGCATCTTTCCAGAATGGGCTGTATTCTCCATTCTTGCCAGCCAACGGGGTCCATGTGTCGATATATCGAACGCCTATTTTGTCGGCAGCTTCTTTGTAGAATGTATTTAGATAGAGATAGTCTTCTTGATGGTGTTTGGGAGTGACGATTGGGATGCTGACCCAATAAACAGCAAGACCTGCCTCTTTCAAATCGCGCATCATGCGTTCGGTGCGTTCGCGATAGCGCTCCACCCAACCTTCTGTTTTGTAGTGATAGGCTTTGCCTTTTTCACGAAACGATTGAAGATCGTTGAGACCGATCAATACAACTGCGGCTTGGTAATTTTTTGTGCGAGCCAATTTAACAGCCGCCTTGTTCCAGTCGTAACGGTCAACCCGAACGAAACCAGTGTTCACTTTGCTCTTTTTGACGAATTTGACCGTTTCATTTTCTTTGTTCAAACGGGTCAGCCCCTGATGCAGACCATTGGCCAATGAGTCCCCCATGATCACGACGTTGAGTGGTTGATCTTTTGAGACTGATTGAATGTAGGGCTTTTCAGTTTCCGGTTTGACAGACGCCTTATGAACAATCTGTTGGGCAGATGCGCTCACAAATGTGAAGGCCATAAATAGAACAGTTGCGGTCAGACGAAACATGGTTTTCTCGTTAGTGCTTTACATTTATGTGTGATGCGCGCCGCTCGCCCTAGCGTGAACTTAAAGCACAGCGCGATCATTTCAAGCTGAAAGAGCATTTACCTCGTCAA
>CALHHQ010000295.1 GCA_938030645.1 uncultured Rhizobiaceae group bacterium | reverse complement strand
GCCGCCAACAGCAACATATACCAGAACAGCTGTGCACCGTGTTTGAACCATTTTATATCGGCATCATAAGAGGTCTTGAATACAAAGCGCATGGCGTTAGACCTTCTTCTTCTGTGTCTGTGAGAACAACCCACCGGGGCGAAAAATCAAAACAATTATGAGGATAGCGTAAGGCGCGATACGTGCGACACCTGCAAAACCATCAGGCGCGTAGCGTGCGGAAAGTGGCTCGATCAAGCCAATAATCAAGCCGCCAACCAGAGCGCCGGGCAGGGATCCAAAGCCGCCAATTGCGGCTGCAGCAAAGGCTTTGATGCCAAGCAAACCGGACGAAGGATCGATGGCGCCCTTTGACGCAAACAGAACACCCGCAACGGCTGCAACCACACCCGACAGCGCCCAAACCAGACTTTGGATCCGCTTAACCGGGATACCCATATAGTAGGCCGCTAACTGATTTTGCGAGGCTGCCTGCATGGCTACGCCAAGTTTCGTTCGGGAGAAAAACAAATAGAGTCCGAACGTTAGCAGCACAGTCACAACGATGATCAATATTTCATTGACCCCAAGCACAAGCCCCCCCGACCGGACATATTCGCCCGCAAACGGGGTCTCCAACGACACGGGTTCATGACTCCAAATAGAGCCTGCAAAAAAGCGCAGTACAAACCCGACTGCGATGGTGAGGATAACGATTGAGGTTTGGGATTGGCCAGACATATGGCGCAAAATGCCCCAATCGAAAAGGTAGCCGAAGACCCCCATCACGCCCATGGCGAGGACAATTGAAACCCAAAAATTGAGGCCCATAAATTCAGAATTTGTGAATCCAAGGCACACGAATGCACCGATCATCATGAAGTCGCCCTGGGCGAAATTCACCGCCTCGGTCGCCTTGTAAATAAGCACAAAACCCAACGCAATGAGGCCATAAACGCACCCATTGGCCAAGCCACTTATCACGAGCTGGATGAAATCCAACTTATCTCCTCCCAGAGTGTGCCGTGCAAATTAAAACGCACGTCGAAAGTTCAGTTTCTACACATTAGAAAGCATAAACTGTCGCAGTGGCAGCGCAAGAGAAAAAGAAATTTTTTTATATATTTTACAAGGGTTTTGACGTGTTTTTAGATTCAAATTCAGAGACTTGTTTCACACGTTAAACGTTGAAATTGAAGATATGGAAATACGACGTTGCATTTTTGAGATGAAGTTCAAAAATTGGGTATTTCAGTCTCAAATTTTACGGCTGAATGAAGATTTTTCCATCCGCTTTTGCCAATTCCTTTGGAAGCCGTTTCAAAACCTCATTCATCGGAATAATCGCAGCAATATCGGTTTTCCACTCGCCGCTGGCAAAACGAGATTGGGCTTCGTTGATGATCAACATCTTCTTCCAAAGGGGTGTTTTGTCGAGCCAATCTTTCAACCAAAAGCCTTCAATGGTTTTGCGTTGAAAAATCAGGTGAGACGGATCTTTTAAATCTGGAGTGTCGTCGCTCATCAATCCGTAATTTAACCATCTGGAATGGAACGGCATGCCTTCAAATATCTCAACTGAGGATTGCCCGCCCACAGCATCAAAGAACATTTTTGGATCTTCTTTTGTCACAACGCGCTTTAACTGCTCGCGAAAATCTGCGTCTTTCTGGTTCAAGACGTGTTTCACACCACGTGCTTTCAGATCTTCAATTTGATCATCACGTCTCACAACTGCAATTCCGACCAAATTTGCCTGCGTTGTGACGGACGCTAGAAATTTTCCCAATTGGCTGGCTGCTGCATTGTAAACAAATGCGTTCGACGGTGACTGTTTTACGATGTCGCGAATAGCTAACGCGGTGAATGGGTTGACGATCATTGATGCACCATCCACATCGCTGATTTTTGGCAGCAGTGGTACACATGTGTCAGCGTCGGCAATGGCATATTCTGCCCAACTTCCCGAACCGTTTTCGGTCACAGCAAATGCCACGCGGCGGCCCTTAAGAAGTTTTGGTAAAACACCTTGGCCAGCTTCGGTTACGGTGCCGACTCATTCAAACCCGATAGGGGCGCCGGATTCTGGAGCTTGTCCAAAATAGGCACCTTGCATGAATAAACTGTCTGATGGATTGACCGAGGCATACTTCACGCGGATGCGAACTTGACCTTTTTTCAAAGGACGTTGTTCGATGTCTGCATTTTCAATGAATGGCTTTAGGCTTTTGAGAGTTGTATTTTCGGGGCGCTTTTCAGCAAATCCGCTTGTTTTTGCAACCAGTGCTCTCATTGTCTGCAGTCCCCGTTTTTCAAAGCCGTCCCCACGACAGCTTTTGAGGCGTTTGCCTCTTGGGACGATAATGCTGCGAAGTCCTTTTTTGCTGATTAACAGCCTGGCCCCTCCGGCGCTTAGTTTGCTGAAGGGTAAACAGGTTATGAATTTCAGGCGTCTGGCTTGATGAAAACCTTGCCATTTGGTTCTGCCAACGCGGCTGGTAATTTTTCCATGGCCTCGGACAATGGCACAATCGCCGTGACATCCGTTTGCCATTCACCACTGGCAAAACGTTTCTGCACGGTTTGGATCGCACCAATTTTTTCAGCCATTGGTTTATCCATCATCCAACGGGTCAACCAAAATCCTTCAATGCGCTTTGACTGGAAAATCAATTGGCCCGGTTGCATAATGGTCGGCAATTCTTGATCGAGTTTCCCGTAAACCACCCAGCGGCCGCGGTTTGGCATAGCATCAAAAATTTGCGCACTTGTCTGGTTGGAAACAGCATCCAAAAAGACGCGCGGTTTTTCCGTTTTCGAAATGGCACGGAAATCCTTCATGAAAGTTGGACTTTCGCTGTTCAAAACATGGGCGGCACCCAAAGCTTTCAACGGCTCAATTTGACTGTCACGGCGCACGATTGCGATGGGCGCATATCCTTCATCTTTTGCGACGCTGATCATGAGTTTGCACAATTGGCTTGCACCCGCAGAAACGATGAATGATTTTTCTCCTTCCTCTTTGACGATGTCGAACATGGCCAACGCGGTGAGGGGATTTACAATCATGGCTGCGCCATCTTCGTCGCGCACGCCGTCAATTAGTGGAATGCAGGTTGCAGCATCGGCAATTGAAAATTCGCCCCAGGTGCCGGGTGTTCCAACTGCTGCCACAAAAGCAACGCGCAACCCTTTTAATCCATCAGCAATTCCGCCGCCGCCGGATTCAACAACAGTTCCTACACCTTCAAATCCGGCAGCGTTTCCTGCTTTGCGCGGCACGCCGTAAAGTCCCTGAATGAACATTTCATCAGATGGGTTGATAGATGCGAGAGAGACTTTGATTTTCACTTGCCCGTCAGCAGGCGTAGGCTCGTCCAAATCGCCATATTCAACAAAAGGCCTCATGTCCGAAAGAACGATGTCGTCCGGTGCTTCACGTGTGAAACCGTCATTTTTTAAAAGCAGAGCTTTCATGTGAGTTAGCCCATCTTCTGTTGTGTGTATTTTTTCAATTCGTTGCGCGCAATTTGGCGACGGTGAACAGCGTCTGGTCCATCGGCAAAACGCAATGTGCGAAGGTGCATCCATTGACGAGCCAAAGGTGTGTCTTGAGAAATACCCACACCGCCATGCATTTGCATTGCATCATCGGTCACTTGCAATGCTACCAATGGGGCAACGACCTTGATTTGCGAAATGTAGGGCGCGGCTGCTCGGGCATCACCTTGATCCATCATCCAAGCCGCTTTCAAACAAAGCAAACGCGCTTGTTCAATATTCATCCGGGCATCAGCCATGATGTCGAAATTGCCACCCAACTGCGCCAGCGGTTTGCCAAAGGCTTCGCGCTGCACGGAGCGTTTGCACATCAGTTCAAGCGCCAATTCTGCTTGGCCGATTGCGCGCATGCAGTGGTGAATACGGCCAGGGCCGAGGCGACCTTGAGCGATTTCAAAGCCACGACCTTCACCAAGCAACATGGCATCGGC
>CALHHQ010000294.1 GCA_938030645.1 uncultured Rhizobiaceae group bacterium | reverse complement strand
GCAGAAAGAACCGCAACATTGCTGCGAACATCTTCTATCCGCTCTAACAACAGATCGTACGCAATCTGTATTTCAGTGTTAGCCAATAATTGTTCAGAGAAAGCTGCTCCTGAAAGAAGATTCTCATAACCAACCACACCTTCTTTTGAGATCGAATCAATGCTGCGAACGATATCGACAATTCTCTTTTGATCAATTTTCAGTCGCGCTTTCAATTCCCCCAGATTCATCTTTGAAGACGCAGAGACTTCGAGGTTGCCACCCTCGATATTTGACATCCTGTTTATGAAGCCGCTGAGTTGAGAAAACCCAGTAATCAAAATTTCCGCTTGGGAATAGCTGTCCAAGCCAGCCAAGCGACCTTCATTGAAAATTTCAGGGCCAACGGGCCTAATATCCAACTGAACAACCGCTCTATTTTTGATGACATGCTGGGACCATATGGAAGCCGTTTTTGTCAAAAGCTCGTTCACCGAACTAGCGGGCAGTTTGGTGTCTGTATTGTTGTAAGAGATCGTTGCAAAACGTCTTGCGCTGCTGTCCAACTCTTGCTGCATTTGCACTTGCAGTTCATTCGCTTCTGCAAAGCTAGATCTGCGGTTGGACAGTCTTTTTTCGTATTTTTCGATGATCGCCAATCTGGTGGGATTGTGGGAAACAACAGAGAAATTTCTAGAAAACTCATCACGATTTAGATCAAACTTTCCTTCTACATGCTCGCTGTAAACCTTTTCCAAGACAACAGGAGAAGTGATATCGCTGATGTCAAATGGAGACCCATTTGGGTAGGCACCATTTTCAACACCAGAAAACCCAAACTGCAGAGTATAGCTATAAACCTCGTTACTTTGACGTTGATCTACGACAAGTGCACCCGTAGCCCCCACCAAAAACACAATCGCAGAAACGAGAAAGAGCCAAACAAACTTGGAACGAAACAAGTCAAACACCGAGTGCGGGTTGCGGCTCTCATTCATTGCTTTAGAGGATTGATCAGTCGGAATTTGAAAATCTGATTGAGGTGCCTCCGCGAAACCTTTAGTGCGTTTCATTTGGCTTGCTTCCCTTCGACTTCAGAAAATAATCGGCTGAAGGATTTTGGACGACAAGAGCAATATATCACCAAATTCAAAAACAGCTTTGAAAACGTTGCTCTTCCATATATTGACCAAGAGTTATAAGCAATAAGTTCAGGGTCAGCATTGCACCTATGCCGCGCAAAATGGTTAGAAAAACTTAAATGCAAATCGACAATGAAAATATTGGATCCGAGAACGAAGATCAAAAATTCTCGACATCGTTAAAGCTCTTCATCCAGAAGCTCAATCGAAACCAAAAAAGAATCATTCTTATAGTTTCAGATGCAGTCATGCTATCAGCATCGCTGCTGATCGCTATGGTTTTACGACTAGGGGACTTGGATTTAGCAACTGCTGCCAGGCTCGATGGCTTGTATTTGCTGCTTCCGGTATTGGGTGTGATTGTATTCTGGCTTCTCGGTCTGTATCACTTCATGATCCGATCGTTAAGTCTACAGGTCACGCGTGTGATGGCACTTGGTGTATTAATCATTGCACTGGCTTTGCCCGCTTATGCCTACTTCGACCCAAAGGTCTTTATTCCACGTGCGGTACCCATATTGTATGCACTGGTGGCCTTCTTAACTGTGGGTGCCATTCGCGTCGCGGTTCGGATATTGTATGATAGTCTGCTGCTCTCAAACAAAAAATCAGCACGTCTCTTGATTTATGGCGCCGGGGAAATGGGCAGGCAAACAGCCTCCATGCTTAGCACCAACCCTGAACACAGAGTTTTAGGCTTTCTAGATGACGACCCTTCATTGCAAGGTGTGAAAATTAGAGGGCTACGGGTTTATAATCCTAAAGACATTACTAAGCTGAAAAACAGATTTCAAATTGAATTCGTGTTGCTGGCAATGGCTCGCATATCGCCAGCGCAAAAAAGGGCCATCGTCGCACAATTGGTTCATGAGGCTTTGCCAATTAAGTCTGTCCCGCCGTTAAACGAAATTCTGGACGGCAAGCCTCTGGGAGCACTTAAAGAAGTAAGCATCGAAGATCTGTTGGGACGAGATGCTGTTGCCCCTCTTCCGGGACTCATAAACGACAACTTGAATGGTAAAACTGTATTGGTTACTGGCGCGGCCGGTTCTATCGGTTCTGAACTTTGTAAGAAAATTATTGATGCCGGGTCAAAGCGCCTCATTGCCTATGACCATAGCGAATTCGGGCTTTATGCGTTTGAACGCGGATTGATTGCGGAAATCTCTAAAGAAATTATCGACGCGAAAGTTGTATTTCGCCTCGGTTCCGTCACCGATAGGACTGCAATTCGGCGCACTTTGGAAGAATTCGGTGTTGACTTTGTTTATCATGCAGCAGCTTACAAACACGTTCCCTTGGTTGAAGAAAACCCTGTTGAGGCTGTTAAAAACAATATTTTCGGCACAAAAACTGTATGTGAAGAAGCCGTCAGAGCGAAGGTAAAACGCTTTGTGCTCGTGTCCACTGACAAAGCGGTTCGCCCTACAAGTGTCATGGGGGCGTCCAAACGAGTCGCAGAACTTGTGGTTCAAAATTTGCAGACAAAATCCAACAATACAGTCATTTCCATGGTTCGCTTCGGAAATGTTTTAGGTTCATCCGGTTCTGTTATTCCGTTGTTCAAAGACCAGATTTCTACAGGTGGGCCAGTCACAGTCACACATCCGGAAGTGACGCGTTACTTCATGACTATTTCGGAAGCAGCCCAACTGGTTTTACAAGCTGGTTTTCTGGCTGAAGGCGGCGAGGTCTTTTTGCTAGATATGGGCGAACCCGTCAAACTCATAGATCTAGCTGAACTCATGATTGAGTTATCGGGTCACTCAGTTCTCAAAGAAGGTGAAAGTGGGGAGGGAATCGCGATTAAAATTGTCGGCCTACGCCCGGGTGAAAAATTGTATGAGGAATTATTGGTAGACGACAATGCCGTGGGAACACCGCACTCAAAAATCATGAAAGCTGTTGAAAAAAAGCTGAGTTCTAAGCAATTGGCCGAATTGATGGGCGAACTGGAGTTTTGCATTAAGAACCTCGACAACAAAAAGGCGGCACAGGTTCTGACGAAGGAAATGCGATGATCGGCAGCGTCAAAAATCAGCTTGAAACATCCGAGGGCTTAGAAAAAACAGCCGTTCGAACAGCTCAGATCGCAGCTATTATTCTGTTTTTTATCTTTCCAATTCTGCAGGTTTATTCAACCAGATCGGCTCCTCTGTTTTTAGCGATTGCAGCTCTTGTTGTTATTGGACCTGAAATTTATTTATGGCGAGCCAAGACAGCGTCCGAAGGTGTTTTAGACGTTATTAAACGAAGCCCGGTTCTGGTTAGCTTCTGGCTATTGTTTTTCTGGATTTCTGTGTCAGTTTTTTGGAGTCCGATGCCTGAAAAATCTGTGTTTTCCAGCTTTGCCATAGCATGCTACGCTCTTTGTACTTGGCTGATTTCAAGGGCTTTAGCGCGGATCAATCGCGACTCCCTATTTTGGTTGATCTCTATATCAACTGTAGTGGTCTCGGGATTTTTAGTTTCTGAACTTTCGAATGTTACGAGATTTCACAAGATTGTCGGCAATCAAAGTCTTCATGACCTGAACCGCAACGTCGTGTTTTTGGTTATCATATTGTGGCCTTTGTTCCTCTTGGCGGAAAGACAGAGACCCAAAATCGCAATGCTTTCAATTGCGGTAATTTCGATATGTATAGCTGTATTCTTGAGCGCCAGTGGCTCTGCCAAGTTAGCGCTTGTTGTTTCAGCTTTCCTGTTTCTGATTTTGCAATTTCTTCCAAGAACAGCATCGCTTGTGTTTGTTTTTCTAGCTGCAACAATTATCTTAACTCCACTCGCAGTGAAGTCTCTGACGTTTCTAACTCCAACATTTCAAGCTCAAAATTGGTGGAGCGCAGCTGCACGGTTTAGCATTTGGGAAGGGCACATGAAACTTCTCAAGGAAAGACCAGTGTTAGGCTATGGCGCGTTCGGGGACCGCGATGCTGGAAAAAAAGAAAAAATCCCGTTCACAAGCATCAAAAAGGGGGGGGTGGTTGGAACCAAATTCACCACACATGCCCATAGTTCACTGGTTCAAATTTGGTTCAACTTTGGTCTAATCGGAGCCGCGCTGACATCTGCTTTTATGCTGGCTATTGGTTGGCGAGTAAGATCCTTCGATCATCGTGATGCGGCGGCGACAGCGGTGACAATCTCTGCAATTTTTTTAGCGGCGGTCGCCGGTGCTTCTGTTTTTCAAGGTTGGTTATTGGCCAGCATTGCCATCATCACTAGCTTTCTTTTGGCATCGATCAAGCTAACGTCACGCCACGCCTAAATGTGAATCCGCGATCATAATCAGCTTCGAATTCATATCCAATTTCAGCCATTTCTGCTCGATATCCGCTATCATCTATTGCCGGGGAAATAAAATCGGGACCTGTTTCCAACACACCCTTCATTCCAAGCAGAATATTTTGTTCAGCACCATTTGCCGTAATACTAATAAGACGTGGCGTTGGCAATTTGTATTCCTCAATAATGCTATCTACTGTGGCAACCGGCACCTTAATTTCTGTATATCCTCGGCGTTCCATTTGTTCTGGTGTCGCACCATTCAGATCGCTCATCACGGCTGACGCCGGATGTTCGCGACTTTGATAGAAACTCAAAACGGTTTCCTCGTGCCAACCTCCTTTTGGGACGACAATCACACGATCTGAAATTCCGCATCGCTTTGCGAATTCTTCAAGCTCCCTGCAATTTATGGGATCAGGTTCCATCACGACTAATTTGCCTGACCCTGAGACCAAATGTGCAAAATAGCCAGCACGCGACTTCCAACCGACAACAGGTCCGATGGCGCGTCAATTTGAAAAACAACATCAACTTTCCGGACCGCTTTGTAGGGGTACCGGGTGGCTCGAGACTTCAAACCTCTTTGATATTTCCACGTTTCTGGAAGCTTCTTGAGCGCCCAAGCTGCAGGCTTTGTAGCCAGTCTCCAAATCCCTTCCAGAATTGAGAATTTCACTATCAACAATATATCGCTATCGTTCAACTCATGCCAGTTCTTCAAAAATTCTGAACTTGGTGAGACGGTTCCACCATTACTCGTGATCGTATTTTCCCAACAGTTTGCCAACGACCCGAACGATCACAAAAAGTCCAGTTGCAGCGATCAGCTTAATGTCTGAAACTAAATTTGCTCGCATCGCATACTCGAGATCAATTCGTAACTTCGCTTCTAAAATATTCTCTACATAACTGTCTTCGCTGTTACCAGCATCAACAAATGCTGCAAAATTTTTCATATAGTGAAGCGTTCCGGGACTTGTTAAACCAGGGACATATTCCAATGTTTTCAACATATCCTCGTCGTAGAAGCGCTCGACAATGCTGGGGTCTTCGGGGCGAGGGCCAACAAATGACACATCACCCTTAAGAACATTGATCAACTGCGGAAGTTCATCAATCTTGGTCGCACGGAGAAAAGCGCCGAATGAAAAAACTCTGCTATCGCCAGGTGCGGTAATAACGGGGCCCGCTACTTCGCTCACTTTCATGCTGCGAAATTTGTACATCTCAAATGTACCGCCGCCCTTTGCAACTCTACGAGCATTGTAAATCAAGGGACCGGGAGAACTCAGCTTAATCCCAACGACCGCAATTAAGAACAGGGGAGCCGAAACCAGTAACAAGCAAGTCGCACAGCAAAGATCAAACAGTCGCTTCACAAACACACTTTCGTTTCTTGTTGTCTTCCTGACCAACTCCAAAAAGGCTTTAGAGATGAAGCGCCGATTTGATTGTTTCAATAACATAGTCAATCTCAGCATCAGGCATTTCAACGTAAAGAGGCAGAGTCATTGCATTATTGCCCGCACGGTGCGCATTCGGGAACCGATCTGGAGTCAATCCATATCTATCCCGCCAGTATGTAAAATTATGCAGAGGAGTGTAATGAACGGAACAAGTAATGCCATTGTCGGATAACGTGTCGAACAATTGATCCCGTGTCACTTTCGCGCTTTCTTGCAATCGAATGATGTAAATGTGCCAAGAATGCTGATCGGACCCATCAGCATCTACAGGCAAATCCAGAGGAAGATTTTTCAACCCAGCAGCATACCGTTTCGCCACTCTTTTGCGTTCCTGCAAGAAGTACTCCGCTTTTTTCAACTGGTGAATGCCCAACGCCCCTGCAATATCGGTCATATTGTACTTATAACCAGGTGCAACGACATCATATCGCCACTTGCCAGTCTTGAACCGATCAAAAGCATCGCGATTAAAACCATGCAAACGCATGGTTCTTGCACGTTTTGCAAGCTCTTTGTCTCGCGTTACCAACATACCGCCTTCGCCAGTTGTAATAGTTTTGTTGGCATAGAAGCTGAACACAGCAGCGTCGGTATCCAGTTGCCCGATCATCGCGCCGTTGTACTTAGTCGGGATTGCATGGGCCGCATCCTCAACTATTTTCAATCCATGCTTTTTGGCCACTGCAATAATATCGGTCATTTTGCAGGGCAAACCTGCAAAATGTACGGGCATAATGGCTTTGGTTTTTTCAGTAATAGCAGCTTCTATGTTTTCTGCCGTTATATTCATTGTCCCATAATCCACGTCGACAAATACAGGGTGCCCACCCAGATAGCGAACAACTTCCGCAGTTGCAGTAAACGTATAATCAGGAACTATAACCTCATCGTCAGGACCAATGCCAATGGCTTCGAGAGCCAAGTGCAAACCAGCAGTGGCAGAATTAACTGCGACGGCTTCCACGCCTCCACCCAAATACTTGGCGAATGCAGCTTCAAATTTTTGAACCTTAGGGCCGGTCGTCAACCAACCGTTTTCGAGGCTGTCTACGACTTCAGCAATCTCTTCCGCTTTAATGTGAGGCCGAAAAAACGGAACGGTCATTTTATGCAATTTCTCAGACATATTTGTACCGTTTCAAGGTTTCACCAGCAATTTTCTCAACGAGCATCAAAGCATCTTTATCCATATCCACTCGCCACTTTTGTGCGTTATCAGCAATCACCCTCTCGGTATATACTCTTTCCAGACTATTCAAATCCGTATGGCCTATAAATTCTGCAATTCTTGACAGCTCAGAAAGGTCTTCCATAAGGGATTCGTAGTGAACAGTAAGCACCCTATCAGATGAAATCTCTTGAAAGGCGCTGTCAGCCAGATCAACCGTTTTTTTCCACTGGGTAGCAATGACTTCAGTCAATGTCAGTTGGGTCAAGTCATGTTGAATGTCTTTATATCGCGGTCCCCAAACCGCTCCACCACTTCGTCCACTCAGCTTGCCAACCAAATAGTTTTTGGCAAACCAGAATACGTAGCCGAAGCGGTTCAGTGGCAAACTGCGAAGTTTTTTAAACAGATCAGATTTTTGCGGTGGCGCATTCCACATACGAGTTGAAGATTCCACCACTGCACGACCGTCCCGTATCAGGTGAATAAACCGAGCATTGGGAAAGACACTCAACACAAAGGGAATGCGCATTCCATTGCTGACACTTTTTTCAACCAAACACACTTCATTTGTGTCAATTGACGCCAGTCTAAACAGAGTACGTACTATTTCATCTCTGTTCTTAGGCGTGAGCGAAGATGGAGAAAGCTCATCGTGCTCAACTTTTTCATTACCGATCCGCCAGATATAGTTTACGTCATATGGGACACAAGAAAATCCCGGATCAGTAACCAAAAGGTCACGAAGAAATTTCGTTCCTGAGCGTGCAGCTCCAATAATTACAATGGGAGATGCCTCCCTCATGTCCTCGATTTTCATTTCAAACCTTCAATAAGATTCAGCCATTTTTGTGCTGCTGTTCGACTGCCCCATATCTCTTCTTGCGCGGTATCAAAGCCATGAGCATTCTGCAATTGGGCGACATATTTCCGCAGACACTGTGCAATAAATTCAGGTTTTTGATCAGCTTCCGCTGTGATACCTAAACTTTTTGTCGAAATTGTTTTGGCAAGCTCGCTCGCCTCTTCCACCAAAGCGAATACTTGCAAACCAGCCGCAAAGTAGGAATGAGTTTTTGTCGGAAATGCATACTTTATGAGTTCAGGTCGCAGCGATACAATCCCCACATCACAAGCTTGAATAAAGTCAAATGCATCTGATGCCGATAATCGACCGTGAAAATGGATATGATCGCTTTTTCTTGCCATATCCATTAGCGTTGACTTGGCTGTTCCACTGCCAAGAAAATGCAATTCTACATCGTCGTTCGCCAGCAAATTAAAAACTTCAACCACTTTCTCAAGATTTTGAAAGTTCCCAATATTTCCAGCGAATACAAATTTCAAAGGAGCCGAGATCTGTTTCTCTTCCATCTTGTCCAAATTTTTCACGCCCAAAGCAAAATTGTTGACAATCGTTGCATCAACGCCAGAACTTGCCTTAACTGTTGCCGCCATATCAGTCGATAGCACCACGACCCCGCTAAATGCCCGGATCGAAAAATTATCGATTGAAGCCAAAAAATTGGCAGTACATCCAGCCTTCATTAGGTCTGATGCAACAGCTATCTCTGGGTAAATATCCTGCATCTGATAGATTGATTTCGCTCCCCGAATCTTGCTCGCAATTGCCACCAAGAAGCTTTGAATAACTGGAGGCGTTGTGCCTGACCAATAGACATTTCGCTTGCTACCAAAAATCAAAATGAAGAACGCAGTGAAGCTGAAGAGTATATGATTGATCGGCTTTAGAAAACGGAACTTGTTTTCTGGAAGAAGCGGAACTCGTTGAACCGAACAGCCGAATTCAACGCTGTTTCTAGATACCCCACTTTGCAATGCGTCAGCACCACAAGCAGGATATCCGGAAACAATATGAATATCATGGCCCGCCGCAACAAGTTGAGGCAGAAGTTCCTTCAACAACAATGCGTAGGGCGCAGTATCTGGCCAAAAATAACGATAGACAATTGTAATTTTCATTGAAAAACGATTAACGAGCGTCCGCAGCATCAAGACCATGCCAACGCGCATTAAGCTTTGCCGTTCCCAAAATTAAACGCACAACTCGTTGGGATATTTCATCATTAGCGAAAACATCAAATCCGCGATGGAATTGCAGTCGTACACGACAATGCAAGCCGAGCTTCCCCCCAGCCCCAGTGATCACGACTGTTTTGGCATTAAGCGTCATTTTACATTTATACCATTCGTCATATCCACCCAACTATCGTCAGCTTCATAGCCAAGCTTAATCAATTCCGCACCTGCGAGTTCACAAAACATCTCACTCACTGCGGGAGAAAAATGGTTTCGCCAGTCTCCTGAAATACCCTTGCGCAAATATCTGCCTTTATCTTCTTCACCTGGCTTACGACCTGTTTGAGCAGAAAACGTATATTTTGCTACGATAGATTCAGCAGCACCAGTTGAAAGAACACCACCACCTAAAGCCAACGTCGCGCGCTTCAACTCTTCCACTGGCGATGCCTTTAAGTCTTCATATTTCAAATGATGTGCGCCATCGTCATCTGCCCACTTGTCGACAAATGCCGCCCAAGTGAATCGCGGGTGACGCGGGGAAGTTAGAAAATATTCCATGGCTTTGGGAAAATTTGCTTCCAAATCATCCACATCAACAATTCCAATTGCGTGACGGGTATGTTCAACAGCCGCCTTGCTAGTGAGCTCATGACCCACCACAAAGTGATAATACCAGGAGACCGCAACATCGCGACCGTCTCTCCAAAACAACATCCGATTATTCAACTTGGAATTGGCCATATAATGGCCATGAAGAATGCTTTTTCGTATCATCGGCAACTGATTTCGCGGAAATGGAATGCCCATTGCCTCCGCCAACATTTGCGACATCCAACTCGCGCCCGATTTTGGATACTCATTGACAAAAACATGAGGTGAAAAAGAAGAAATAGGGCTTCCGACAATCAGCATTCTTAGGGCAGAGTTTAGCCTATGCCATAAGATATGATCAATTTGTCGAATCATCGTTGGTCTTCACTATTGCGCAAGGAATGTTCATGTTTTTCATAAGATTTTGGGATTGATGCGGCCCTTATGTCACTAAAGGTTCGACAAAGTCCAACAAAACCCCCAAAGAAGACAAAACACACTGTCCGATAGTGAATGAATGAGGCAATTGAATGGAACGCATTTTCCTTTCTCCACCAGACATATCTGGCCGAGAACGTGAACTGGTTAATCAGGCTTTCGACTCAAATTACGTCGCGCCGGTCGGCCCAATGGTTGATTTGTTCGAGCAAAACATTGAAAAATATACAGGTTTTGAACATGCTGTCGCCCTGACAACCGGCACAGCAGCGCTACATTTGTGCATGGTTGTATCGGAAATCGGTGCGGGTGATCATGTCTGGACATCATCATCAACCTTTATGGGAGGAGCATCCCCGGCGGTCTATGTAGGAGCGATTCCTTCGTTCGTTGATTCTGATAAGTCCAGTTGGACACTTGATGTGCAGGTGCTGGAAGAAGCTCTCAAAAATGCAAACAAACGCAACGCACTGCCAAAAGCAGTGGTTTCGACAGATCTTTATGGTCAATCATGCGATGTTGACGAAATAGCTCGCCTTTGTGAACTTTATGGAGTGATTTTCATCAGCGACAGTGCCGAAGCACTTGGTGCCCTTTATAAGGGGCGGCACGCAGGAAAAGGCTCCAAAGCAGCAATATTGTCTTTCAACGGCAACAAAATCGCTACAACATCTGGTGGCGGCATGTTGCTCACAGATGATGCTAAATTTGCCGAACGCGCAAAATATTTTGCAACACAAGCGCGTCAGCCGTTCATCCATTATGAACATACGGAATTGGGTTACAACTATAGACTGAGCAACATTTCGTCAGCTATTGGCATCGGGCAGGTCGAAAAGATCGAAGCGAAAGTTGCCCGAAGACGTGAAATTTTCAAACGCTATAAAGATGAACTTGGAAAATTTGAGGGCGTTGGTTTCATGCCAGAGCCCGAAAACCGACGTTCTACCAACTGGTTAAGCTGCATTACTGTTGACAAAAACATGTCAAACGCAAGCCCATCCTCATTGATTAAACATTGCTCCGATCATGAAATAGAAGTGCGTCCGCTCTGGAAGCCTATGCATTTGCAGCCGGTATTTGCCGAATCCAAGTTCTACGGCTCGGGCTATTGCCAAGAATTGTTTGAAACTGGACTTTGCTTACCATCGGGCAGTGGAATGAGCGATGCACAACAAACACGTGTTATCGAGACAATGTCATCGCTGCTTGAGAGCTGATTGTGGCGCATATTGTTGTTAATGCTGTCAGCTTAAAACCTGGTGGAGGCATCCAGGTCATTTCAGATCTGCTCGCACGTTTCTCACATCATCATCACTATACGGTTTTGTGGAACGAAACTCACTCGAAAGAAAATATTGAAGCGATTGTTGGTCAACGAAAAAACGTCACATTTTTTAGAGCGCTTAACACGGCTTCCAACATGAAGACCTTTCTGTGGAGCTTGATCAAACTTCGAGGACTTCTGATTGAACTAGAAGCCGACTTGCTCATGTCTGTTAACCACCATTTTCCATCAGGAAGTGTTCCCCAGATTGTTTATGACCTTAACGTTTTGCGTTTTCGACGGCCCAAAAAAGCGTTGAATTCTGTCGCGGAACTCGCAGATAGACTTCGCGATTGGAGGGCAAAAATTGCATTGTAAAAAGCAGATGCGAACATTTTCGAATCTCAATATTTGAAACAGAATTCGGGATATGTTGCTAGCGCTCGAAACGCTAAAAGTCATTTACATTGGTGTCAACGAACAACTGTTCTTGAATGAAATTTCGGGATCAAGCAGTTCCAATTCAACTATACTCGCGCTGACCTCGGCACAGCCTCACAAAGACAATCCACGACTGATCATGATGCTCGCACATCTTCGAACATCAGCATCAGAACATGATTGGAAAATGCAATTTGCTGAAGGAAGAACTCCTGAAGTTTTCGCTAATCTCCACCATTTGGCACAATCCAAAGGAGTTTCAGAACATATTGAATGGCTTGGTTTTCAAACCCACCAACAATTGGCTGAAGTCGCTCGAAACGCTTTGTGTCTGGTAAGTACAAGTCAGGTGGAATCATTCAGCATGGTTGCTTTGGAGGCCATGACGTGGGGGTGCCCTCCAATCGTTGCAGATACAACTTCCATGCCAGAGAGCGTCGGCGACGCAGGCCTAATTTCTAAAGCCGGTGACCACGTTTCATTTGCCGAGAATGTGTTGCGCGTAAACACTCTCGGGAGTTACACCAAACATAGTTCGAACGCGGGTTTCTTCATGCACAAAAAGCAAGTTGGAGGTCAGCAGCGGAACAGATTGAAACCGAATTGTCTAGGGTCATAAGTCAAAGCTGATGTGGAGGTTTAGCCGACTAACACACGAGCAGGCACACCAGCAACTGTCGTGTCATTTGGAACATCTTTTGTAACAACCGCACCTGCCGCAATGATGGCATTGTCACCTATTTTAACCCCTGGAAGAATGACTGCGTTTGCACCAATTATCACGCGGTTTCCAATGGACACAGGCTTTGCATCAGTTTGAAGTTCACCCTGCTGGCCGCCGCCAATGTTTGTCACCGAAAATATGGACACAAGGCTAGAAATAGCACATTGCTGCCCAATGCTGACGCCGCCTCCCGCTGCAACAACAGACAAGCGAGCTATGTGGCTATCTTTTCCAATTGTGAGATTTCCATACCTGCCAGCGCTAAGTTGAACGTTGTTATGAATGCGCACGTTGTCATTCAGCGTTATCCGGTGCCAACCTTCAATAACTACGCCCCGACCTATCAAACAACGGCGTCCCCCAAGACGGTATCCCATCAGAAGTCCGCGAAAGTATCCTTCTGCCCTTGCTTCAGAACCCGGCCGAATAATCCTTACTAGATAGTGAACTGATCGAGCGCCCAATTCAAAAATGAGATCTGGAACCAATAGACTTAACCACCGAATAGGTGAACTTTTTTCAACCATTTTCGTCACTTTTTCGATAAACTAGCCACTTTGGATTAGTGCAAATATCGGGTCAGTTCAACCATGGCCACTTTATAAGATATCAAAAGCCAGTCTTCTGGTCTATCGCTGTTCCTCATTTGCGCTTTCTCCGCTAAATTGAAACAAAGATGGACCAGTCCAACGCAGGTGACTATTTTTGATCACCAAGATATAGTCAGCTTGTAGCTCGTAGTTGTTTTCACATTTGGTATGATCGTTCAATGCTGACAACTTCTATTGTCTCGTTGCAGAACTCTTTGCCATCAGCATTTTTGGATGAGACAGAATGATTGCCACGTTTTCATTTGTTACGTTTTCATTAGCTTCGATATTGACACTTTTAGCTGGTCACAACTTCGGCAATGTTGAGCTTCCCTACACAATGGCATTGGCATTCGCGATCCCTGGATTCATTGGTTTGATTATTCTGCTCGTCGGTGATCAAGACAATTTTTCCCCGTTACATATAGTACTCTATTTGGTGATTTGGGGGTGCGCTCTTAAAACAGTGTATTTTCTTTATCTGGACACCGACAATATGGGTTTGTTCCTCAGCACTGGGCAATGGGACTTAGATCTATTATTTGGTGGCTTGGTTTTGGTTGCAGTCGGTCTGACCGCCTATATCTTTGGATATTTGATAACCTTTCCTTATTCACGGCTCGATCCAAAACCGACGTCTGCAACATCTGATCAATTAAGGAAACTAATTTTTATCCTTATTCCGATATCGGTGATAGCCGCCTTCGCCATCTATCAATATTTGTCGCAAACAAATTCGTTTAACCAAATTTTGAGCGGTCAGATTTTCGTAAAACGGTTCAGCGAAACATCAACTGGCCAACAAGTGCCGTCCTCACTGACTTACTTGCGTTTGGTCGGCCAAGTAATTCCACAAATTGGGTTTCTCCTGCTTTTAGCACTTCTTTGGATTCGGCCCGATCTGAAAAAACGGCGATATTATGTTTTATTGGCCGTACTAGGCATTTTGTCTTGCGCGATTCCTCTTCTGGCAAGTTCACGTCTGACTTTAATATATTTTCTGGTATCTGTCGTTTTGCTCTACCACTATTTGATCAGATCAATTGCAGTGCGCAAAATGGCTTTTCTAGCTTTTATTGGTCTGGTTTTGTTGGGTGTATTGGGCGAATTGCGCAAATCTCAATCTAGCTATTTTGCTGCGGAAACTGATTTCAGTTTTGTTCAAATTATTTCAACAACCTTGGGTAGGCCCTATTTTCTTGATATTGGAAAAACATCCGCTGTACATAATTCTGTTCCGGATGAAGTGGATTTCATTCGTGGCGCTTCGTTGACCAACTTAATTTATGCACCAATTCCAAGATCTCTATGGCCGGAGAAGCCCGTACTTGCCATCAACATCTTTGTTAGGGATTACATTTTACAACGTGACGACCAATCGGGAGTTCCACCCGGAGGCATCTCAGAATTGTTCCTCAATTTTGGATATACTTCAGTTGTCTTCGGCATGATTTTTTTTGGAATTTTGGTAGGCCTAAATTACAAATCGTTACGCCGACGGTCTGGCCAGAGCATATTTGTTGTATTCAATATCCTACTAACAAACGTGTTGATTTTCACTTTTCTAACCGTGGAAATTGTAACAGTTGTGTCGCAATCTGCTCAACTGGCAATTCCGATGGCAACTATTTGGATGACGTTGCGAATTTTTGGCACTAATAGGCCGGATGATCTTAGCCAGTTAATGATTGCAAAATAATGTGTAGATCCCACTTTTCGGTCGGAATCTTTGGCTATAAATCCATCCGTTTCCATCTGAACATAGTGACAAAATTGGTGTCTGAATTTGCTTGGTAATCGCCCAGAATTGATGAGGATAATCTCCAACTACCTGCGAATGGCGGTGACCTTCTCACTTGGCCTATGGTTCGTTCGGTTGATGATCGAAATGGACGAGAGTGTTTTTGCCGTGGTTACACTTGTCGGTGCTTCGGTTGGCATTTCAGGCATGTTGCGCGAGATGATGCGCGGCTCAATTATCCCGGAATTGGGCTTGGCATGGCACTCCGGCGACATGGATCGGTTTTCCGAAACCTTTGCAACATCATTTTGGTTGAGCTTGTTTGCCGCTTTCATCGCTATGCTTATCCTTGGCCTCATCTATGTCTTTTTGCCCTCGCTCAGCATTCCACCAGAACTGTTACCGGCAGCAGGAATTTTTTTACTATCGCGCATGGCACATACATTTATCGCTATTGCTTTGGCACCCTGTACCAATCTTTTGCCAATCACAGGCAGAATGGGACAGATGAATTTCTGGATGACAACGGAGCGCACTCTTGAAGTGCTGGGAGCGTTTTTTGTGTTGGTCGTTTTTACCGATACCGGAGCGGCGGAACAATTAGAATTGTTCGCCTACATCAGTGCTGCAGCTATGGTCTTTACAACACTTTGCTGGGCATTCGACGGGATGAGAAGCAATCAACACTTTCGCATCCGCCCAAATCAAGCGACACGCAGCAAAGCTCGCGATATTGCATCAACGATGAGTTGGAATGGTTTCGTCGTTGTTGCAATGAATTTATACGAGCGTTTCGACATGTTTTTTATGAATATTTTTTTCGGAGTAGCCGGAACAGTTATCTTTGGCATCGCCACCCAATTGCTTGCGTATCTGCGAATGCTGACCGTCGGCCTTGTCCAAGGACTTGATGCAACAATGTCCCGGTTGTCTTCGACAACAAATGACAAAGACGCTCAAATCAATACACTGCTCAGCAACACAGGTCGATTGGAAGGGTTGACCACACTGTCTGCAGCAAGCCTTCTATTCGTTCACAGTGGCACAGTGATAGATTTATGGGTCGGTTCAAGATTGAACGATCCTACCATGCTTCCACAAGCAGCACTGATTTTTCAAATTATGTTGACCGGAATGATTGCCCGCAGCTTATCAGAGGGTTGGATGAAGTATTTGTCCGGTGTTGGAAAAGTCAGAACATATGGTCCACTGCTGCTGGTATCTGCATTGACCAACCCAATTCTTGTATTTGTATTGTTCAATTATCTTCCCCAAGACATCGCCTATTTATGTGCCGCACTTGCCTACACTCTGTTGTTGAGCCTAACACATGCACTGTTTTTGCCTCGTGTGGTATCTTTAGAAACGGGTCTCTCCTTGACTTCTCTTTGGAAACCCAAAGTTCTACCTCTTGCCCTAGCAGTCTGCGCAACTGTCATATGCTATCTGATTTCGATGATCTGGAACTTGACCCCAACAAACTATCTGATTGCATCAATCGGTGTTTACGGTGTTGTGTTTGGACCATTTTTTCTGCGCTCACTTGCTCGATTGTGAGTGCAGTTCCGTCACAATTGCACAAATCTAAGAAAAAATTTAACTCCTCCGCGCCCCGCGTTTTGAGGGCGGAGGGTTTTTGTGTCGAAGTGGTCGCGTTGAGGCCCCTAAAAGAAGAAGTCTGAGCTATCGATCAGGTTGTGATCGAAGTTTGTGAGGGTTATTTGATCGCCGGCCAGCCCGTTAAACGTTAGCACGGTGTTGGTCCCCTGATCTGTCACAATCACATCTGAAAAGCTCAGGCTC
>CALHHQ010000293.1 GCA_938030645.1 uncultured Rhizobiaceae group bacterium | reverse complement strand
TTCGTTCGTGATCCCAAGACGATGGATTACGGGACAGTAGCAGTCTTCGAAGACCTATACGGCACCAAATGGGATCTCGTTCAATTTTCGGACGATCACCCTTTGGCCGAGCGATGATGCTCAGTTAGGCGTTTCTTTCCTTCTCACGCAATTCCTCAGCGCGTTTCAATTCATCGGCATGATGTTGTGCGCTTTGAACTTCGATAAACAAGCGTTTCACGACCGGGAAGCGCTTCTTAATTGCGAGTTCCAATTCTGTGTTGGTCTTCTCTACAACACCAACTGGAATTTCATCTTCATAGTCCACCGACAAAGCCAACAGCACATCGTTGGGCCCACGGTGCAATGTGCGGATTTCATTCATCTCGATAATCGATGGCTGTGCCTTGATAAGGTCTGTGATCTCAGCAACGATTTCAGGCGCAGCCGCCTCACCAATCAACAATCCTTTTGTTTCAAGCGCGAGAACCAGTGCTGTACCAGCCAGAATAATGCCAATCAGAATTGATGCTGCCCCATCGAACACTGGCATGTCGAATGTCACAGCAATCCAAATGCCGATCATCGCAACAATCAGCCCCAACATTGCTGCAGTGTCTTCAAAAAGGACTGTGAAAACCGTTGGGTCTTTTGAATCTTTCACAGCTTGGAACAGGCTTTTCTTTCCCTGAGTGGTCGAGAATTCTTTGAACGCCACCCACCAAGCGACACCTTCAAACACCATGGCGAGGCCAAGAATGATGTAGTTGATGGTCGGATCAGCAACCGGGTGAGGGTGCAGCACTTTCTCGATGCCGTGATAAATCGAAATACCTGAACCGATAGAGAAAATCAGAATCGCAACGATAAAGGCCCAAAAATAGATTTCACTGGCATAGCCAAACGGATGTTTTTCGTCGGCAGGGCGGTTTGAGCGTGCCATTCCATACAACAACAGGCCTTGATTGCCTGTGTCGACCACAGAGTGAATGCCTTCGGACAACATAGCCGACGATCCCGTGATAAAAGCACCCACAAATTTGGCAATGGCGATAAGCCCGTTACCAATCATTGCGGCATAGATTACCTTTTTCGAACCGGAAGCCATTGATCACCTGTCTTTGAAATGAAATATCACAAACACCGTGCTATGCCTTCTTTGATTGAAAATTTCAACTTTCGCTTTGCATTCCAACAAAAGAGATTTCTATGATCAAATCCATCCTAGCGGCAGCAACTCTGATCCTCACCATTCAACCGTCTTTTGCGGGAGAAGCCGATGTGCTGGATGTCAAAGTGACTAAATCTGGAAGTGGCACCTATGATTTCAGCGTGACTGTTGAACACGCAGATGCAGGATGGGACCATTATGCCAACAAGTGGGAGGTGGTGACACCTGATGGCAAAGTGATTGCGACACGGGTGCTGGCGCATCCCCATGATAACGAACAACCATTCACACGCTCTAAAAGCGGTGTGAAAGTGCCCGAAGGTGTCACAGAAGTGGTTATTCGCGCTGGAGACAGCGTTCACGGCGTCGGTGGCAAAGAAATGACGGTAAAACTGAACTAGCGCGTTCCAGCAAGCGCCAACACGCCATCTGCCACGAATTGGATTGATAGCGCGGCCAATAAAATGCCGAGCAGACGGGTCAGCACAATCTGGCTTGTTTCGCCGATATATTTGTTCAAACGGTCTGCAAGAATGAGACAGAGATACAAAATCAGCCCAACAAGCAATAAAATGCCGATCAATACGAAACGATCGAGGGGCCAAAGAAAGTCTTCGGCCAACAAAATAGATGCCGATATCGCGCCCGGACCCGCAATCAGCGGAATGGCAAGCGGAAAGACGGCAATCGATTGCAGTTCTTTCTTTGAAATAATGCGTTCAGCTGCTTCGCCTTTGCGCTCTACGCGTTTTTCAAAGACCATTTCAAAGGCCGTGTAAAACAACAGCAAACCACCCGCGACACGGAAAGCTGGCATAGAAATACCAAGTGCAGTGAGCAGGGCACCACCCACCATCATAAAGGCCAGTATGATTCCAATGCCGAGCAGGGTGCCACGTAAGGCAACTTGCCGACGTTCCGCACTTGTCAGTCCTGCAGTTAGGCCAATAAAAATGGCCAATTGACCGGGCGGATCAATGGTTACAAAAAATGTCGCGAATGCGTTTAACAGGGCATCTGCCGTAATCATTTCAACTGCCACAATCAGAGAACTTGTGGCCAGAGCATAGGCCTCAGAGGCAAAGCAACAAGACTGTAATCTGTATTGTTAACCGCTAAAAATCGTTCGATTAGCGTTGTGTATGAGTCAGTAGATATTTTGTTTTTTTTGATTGCCGTATCCAATTGATATATTGAGATAAATACCCGTTTATAATTGGTCAAAAATTTGAGAATGCAGTCGATTTCGTATAGATTGATTGCATCTGGTGGAAGTGATTCCTCTGATCTCATAGCAAGGCGCATTCCGTGGCTGACGACGATTTCCCAAAAGACGAAAACGAAGCATCAAATTCATCTGAGTCAGATGCTTCCTCACCATCAAACGGCGGTGATGGAAATGGATCGACAGGCAGTTCGGAAATAGTGCCTGCGCCAGAACAACACGAAACGATTTCGATCGTTTCGGAAATGCAGAAATCATATTTAGATTACGCCATGAGCGTGATCGTTAGTCGTGCGCTGCCAGACGTGCGCGATGGTCTGAAACCTGTTCACCGCCGTATTCTATACGCAATGCACGAAATGGGGCTCGACAGTTCCAAAGGCTACCGCAAATCTGCTGGTGTCATCGGTGAAGTGATGGGCAAGTTTCACCCGCACGGTGATGCATC
>CALHHQ010000292.1 GCA_938030645.1 uncultured Rhizobiaceae group bacterium | reverse complement strand
GAATGGACGGAAAAGAAGCTTTCAATTTTCGTTTTGAGAGCCAGTTTGATGTCGTCGAACCCCGGCTCGTTGATCAAGTTGTTCTTTTCAAGCCAATCTGTTTGCAGATCGTAAAATGCATCCTGCAAAGGGTATGAAGCTGCACCGTCAAAACGCTTCATATAGAGCCATTCTTTCGTGCGTACGGCACGTGTTTCTTCTTGTTCCATAAACACAGCATCGGGCCATTGCTGGGGTTCGCCATTTAAATAGCCACTCCAATCATTTGCAGCGCTTGGCAGAGATGGCTTTGCATCAATGCCAGCAAGTTTGAGCAGGGTTGGGAACAGATCAATCTGGCTGACCAACTTGTCGCAAACGCTTTCAGTTTTTTTGATGGAACCGCCGGAGAGAATGAGCGGAATGTTGAAGGATGGGCGATGGGTCGTTGCTGGCCATGTGGCCAAACCGTGTCCCCAAATACCATTGTGGCCCAGCGAGAAACCGTGGTCGGATGTGTAGATCACAATAGTGTTTTCAAGCATGCCTGTATTCCGCAACGCGTCTTCAATTTTGCCAACCCCGTGGTCGATCAAGCTCACCTGACTGAAGTAATTGCGCAAAGATTCCACATTGTTCGGCAACAAAAGTGGTCCTTTGAACTGCTCCCTTGTCTCTCCCCCACCTTCGGCAATTCGCAATCCAAAGCGGTCCAGCACTTTCGTATCCAGTCCTTCACGTGGAATAGAGGACATAGAGGTTTCGTCATAAAGGTCAGCAAACTCATTTTTGGCGCGTCCCTTTATGGAGGGCCAATGCCCATAGGGACCGTTGAAAGGCACAAACGCGAAAAAAGGTTCATCCTCATTTTTGCGCCCATTGATGTAGTCGACGGTTTTATCTGTAAAGAAATCGACTGTGTGACCTTCAAAGCGGTACCGCTTTTCTTGGTCTATCACTTCATTGTCGTAAAAACTGGCTGTGTGCCCATGGGGGAATGTCACCCAATGATCAAAGGCCAATTGCGGTTCAAAGGGAACTCCAAGGTGGTATTTCCCAATCAAAGCTGTTGCATATCCCGCTTGTTTTAACAGGGTTGGAAAATTTTGATATTCGGCCACTGCCGACCAATTGTGCGGCCATTTGGTCATCAACGTGTCGTCGAGCCAATTGTGGACCCCGTGTTGACTCGGCATAAGGCCAGTCAACACAGACGCACGACAAGGAGAGCACATCGCATTGACACAATAGGCATTTTCGAAGCGAATGCCATTTCTTGCAATTCTATCCAAATAAGGCGTTTTCACTTCTGCATTGCCATAGCAACCCAGCAAATCTGCTGGCTGGTTGTCTGACATGATGAGAACGATGTTGGGCTGATTCATAGAGCGGAGATCGCAGTTGTATTTTATTCAAACTGACCGCTCAGCACAAACAATGCAATTCTCAAGTTTGAACAGTAATAGGTCTGATGCCTGCTATTTGGCCCGTTGTTCCATAAATTGAGCAATCGACACGAAGTCTTCCATGGACAATTCTTCGGCTCGCAAAGTTGGTTTGATGCCGACAGCGTTCAACAAGTCTTCACCACCTAAAGCTTTCATGCTTTGGCGCAACATTTTGCGGCGTTGGCCGAACGCCGCTTGGGTCACTTGTTCCAATGTCTTCTGCTTTACGACCAAAGGTTCAGGTTTTGGTGAAACCATCACCACGGCAGAGGTTACTTTGGGTGGTGGCGTGAACGCTTGAGGTGGAAGGTCAAATGCAATGTCGCTGTTTGTGCGCCAGTTGGAAAGAACACCAAGACGCCCCCATGCTTTGTCTTCTTGGTTCGCAACGATGCGCTGCGCCACTTCTTTTTGAAACATCAGCGCCATACCTTCCCAATACGGCGGCCATTGGCTTTCGCTGATCCAATCCGTAAACAACGGCGTTGCGATATTATAGGGCAGGTTAGCTACAATTTTGATGCGATCATTTTCCAGATCAACCCCATTGTCCTGCAGTATTTTCTTGTGATCCAACTCCAGTGCATCGCCTGAAATTGCAGTCAGTCGCCCATCAAACGCGTCCGATATTTCATGAAGCGCAGGCAAGCACCGTTCGTCGCGCTCTATCGCTATCACGCGTTTTGCACCGCTTGCCAAAAGCGAACGGGTGAGACCGCCGGGGCCAGGCCCAACTTCTAGAACAGTGACCCCTTCAAGATCACCCGCTGCTCGAGCCACTTTCATGGTGATGTTCAAGTCGAGCAAAAAGTTTTGGCCCAAAGCTTTCTTAGCGGCCAGGCCATGCTTTTGTATGACTTCGCGCAATGGGGGCAGGGTGTCGATGTGGCTCACTTGGCGTTATCCGAACTCATTTGATCGGCCATGCGAAGTGCGGCAATAAAACTGGCTGGATTGGCTTTGCCAGTGCCTGCTATGTCAAAAGCCGTGCCGTGATCAGGTGACGTACGCACAATCGGCAGGCCTAACGTAACATTCACAGAATCATCAAACGCCAATGCTTTCGCAGGAATAAGTGCCTGATCATGATACATGCATACAGCCGCATCATAGGTTGCGCGCGCAGCTGCGTGGAACATCGTGTCGGCTGGCAATGGCCCCCAACATTGGATGCCTTCAGACTGCAATTGCGCGACAGCAGGCGCAATTACCGCTTGGTCTTCAGCACCAAGCGCACCACCTTCACCCGCATGTGGGTTAAGGCCAGAAATCGCAATGCGAGGTGTTTCTATACCCAAGCGGCTTTCGAGGTCATGGGCTGTAATTCGAACGGTCTCTAAAATATCTTGTGTTGTGAGTTGAGAGGGCACGTCTTTCAAAGGAATGTGGATCGTGACAGGCACTGCCCTTAAGTCTGGTCCTGCAAGCATCATAACGGGAC
>CALHHQ010000291.1 GCA_938030645.1 uncultured Rhizobiaceae group bacterium | reverse complement strand
TCGTCGTTGATCGCGGTTGTTTATGTCTGGCGCGTTGTCGAAGTTCTCTATTTGCAAACACCTCAAGCGGGCGTGGTGGTGAAAGAAGCACCACTAGCGCTCCTCGTTCCCACGTGGATTTTGATCGTTGCCACCGTTTGGTTTGGTCTACATGCCGATTTTGCAATTGGCTTCGCCACAACTGCTGCTGAGAATCTGATGCAAGGTGGCTTTGGTGGCAAAGAGGTCATCATCCTTGGTGTGGAGGGACGTTGATGGAACCGTCCTCAATTCTTCTGCTCACAATGGCGCTGCCCTTTGCAGCGTTCTTGCTGTGTTTGCTCACGCCCAACCGCGATAATCTGCGCGACGGTGGAACCTTCATCATCGCACTGCTGCTTTTGGTGGCGGTTGTAAATGTACTGTTTGATTTCAATTCAGGCACGTCCATTGAGTATGAAGCGATTGTTTTTCAAAAAGGACTTTCAATCGCATTTTCGGTTGAACCCCTCGGCATGGTTTTTGCTCTTGTGGCGTCCAGTCTTTGGATCGCCACCCACGTTTACGGCATCGGCTATATGCGCGGAAACAAAGAGAAGAAACACGCACGGTTTTTTGCGTGTTTTGCATTCGCTATTTTCGCAACAATGGGAATCGCGTTTTCAGCCAACTTACTCACCCTTTTCCTGTTCTACGAGTTGCTGACCATCTCGACCTATCCACTGGTAGCTCACAAAGAAAACGATGATGCCAAAAAAGGTGCACGGACCTATCTCGGCATTTTGATGGGCACCAGTATCGTCTTCCTGCTCACAGCCGTTGTCTGGAGCTATGCGATTGCGGGAACGCTGGACTTTAAACAGGGCGGTATTTTTGATCCGACCTTGAGTCCTGTGTTCATGGCTGTTCTCCTTGCATTGTTCGCGTTCGGCATAGGCAAAGCCGCGCTGATGCCATTTCACCGCTGGCTGCCTGCAGCGATGGTTGCGCCCACACCCGTGAGCGCCCTGTTGCACGCTGTTGCCGTTGTGAAAGCTGGCGTATTCTCGATGTTGAAGGTTGGCGTCTATGTGTTCGGCATCGACAATCTGTCTTCAACCGGCGCGTCTGAATGGCTGATGTGGTTGGCTGCGTTTTCCATTTTGGCCGCATCTATCATCGCCATGGCACAAGATAATTTGAAGCGACGCCTCGCCTATTCCACCATCAGCCAGTTGTCCTACATCACACTTGGGGTGGCTTTGGCCACATCGATGGGTGTGATTGGTGGTGGGTTGCACATTGTCACCCACGCATTTGGTAAGATTACTTTGTTCATGTGTGCTGGTGCAATTTATGTGGCCACACACAAAACCAATATCAGCGAGATGCGTGGGCTTGGCAGAACCATGCCATTTACATTTATCGCTTTTGGAATTGGGTCTCTGTCCATCATCGGCCTGCCACCATTTGCAGGTTCATGGAGCAAATGGATGCTGTTGGTGGCATCTGCCGATACAGGACAAGTCATTATGATTGGTGTTTTGATGGTGAGTTCAATGTTGAACGTGGCTTATCTTATTCCAATATTTGCGCGCGGGTTTTTCAGCCCCGCAACAGGCACCGGGTCACAAGCTGTAAATGCCGTTGTGCCATGGCGCGAGAAATTGGCTGAAGCACCTTTGCTTGTTGTTGTGCCGCCGTGCCTCACCGCTATTGGGTGTATCGTGTTGTTCTTTTATGCCGACAATATTGTCGACTTTTTAAGCCCCATTGCCACGGTGCCGAGTGTGGAGACAACCAATGGCTGATCACAAGAACTCGAAACGCGGACATGTGGATTCCTTTATTGTTCGCTCACTGTTGTGGGTTGATGACCGTAGCAAGGTGGACAAATTTTTCTGGGGCATCGTGGTGGTCGGTGTTCTGCTGACCTTGCTTGATCTGTTCTATAAAAAGAAAACCTATTTCTCGACCGAAGCGTTCTTCGGTTTCTATTCGTTTTACGGCTTCATCATGTGCGCAGCCTTGGTTGTTGCGGCGCGCGCCTTGCGTGTCGTTTTGATGCGCTCGGAAGACTATTACGCACCAACCGACGTCGAATCCGAAGACCACCCTGAATTCGACCTCAACAGGAAAGAAGCTGATGTTTGAGTGGCTGCATCCTGCACTGGTTTATCTTGTTGGCGCATTGTTGTTGCCACTTGTTCCCAATGGAAAAGCGCGGGCGTTTCTCATCTTGCTGGTGCCGATTGTTGGGGTCATTCCACTTCTTACCATGCCGTTCGGCGAATTTTTTCAACTCAATTTGTTTGGCGAAACGCTGACAACATTCAGGCTCGATAAACTCAGTTTTGTCTTCTCGCTTATTTTCTCTTTGGCCGCCCTGCTGTCGCTGATCTACGCATGGCATGTGCGGGATACAATGCAACAAGTCGCCGCGCTGGCCTATGCTGGTTCTGCCATTGGTGCTGCCCTTGCTGGCGATCTGATAACTTTGTTTGTTTGGTGGGAAGGAACGGCGATTGCGTCCGTATTTCTCATTTGGGCGCGCCGCACCGAAGGCTCTTATCATACGGGCATGCGTTATCTGATCATTCAGATTGCATCCGGTGTGGTGTTGTTGGCAGGTGCCGCAATTCACTATCGTGAGACGGGTTCATTGGCGTTCGAGGCGTTCTCACTGGACGGAGTGGGGGCTTGGTTTATCCTTCTTTCTTTCGGTATCAAATGCGCCTTTCCCTTGTTGCACAATTGGTTGCAAGATTCTTATCCTGCGGCCACTGTCACGGGCACCGTGATCCTGTCTGCTTTCACCACAAAGCTTGCTGTTTACGCACTGGCACGTGGGTTTGCTGGAACCGACTTCCTCATCCCAATCGGCGCGACCATGACGCTGTTTCCTATTTTCTTTGCGGTGATTGAGAATGATTTGAGACGCGTTCTCACCTACTCTCTAAACAATCAACTCGGGTTTATGGTGGTGGGTATCGGCGTCGGATCAGAGCTGGCGATCAACGGAACCGCCGCTCACGCATTCAGTCACATCCTCTACAAGGCGCTGCTCTTCATGAGTGTTGGAGCCGTGTTACATCGCACAGGCACAGCCAAAGGATCAGAACTCGGTGGGCTTTATAAAACCATGCCTTGGACAATGGTGTTCTGCGTTATTGGTGCGGCTTCCATTTCGGCCTTCCCGCTTTTCTCTGGCTTCATCTCAAAATCGATGATACTTTCAGCTGCAGCAAAGGACGGTCACTACATCACGTGGTTGATTTTGCTGTTCGCTTCTGCGGGTGTGTTCCACCACTCTGGCATCAAGATCCCGTATTTCGCATTCTTCGCTCACGACAGTGGCAAACGCCCGGCTGAAGCGCCCTGGAATATGTTGCTTGCGATGGGATTGACCGCGTTCTTGTGCATTGCAATCGGCGTCTGGCCAAACGCGCTTTATTCGATTTTACCGTATGACGTGAAATACAATCCCTACACATCCACTCACGTCATCACCCAATTCCAATTGCTGTTCTTCTCGGCGATTGCGTTCGGCACACTGATGCGAACAGGCATCTATCCGCCAGAATTAAAATCGATCAATTTGGACACGGATTGGACCTATCGAAAGATCATTCCTGCTGTCATCAAATTTGTTGTGATGTTTGTTTCTGCGGTTTGGAGCGAATTGGTGCGTGGTGCTGCAAACAGCGTGTCTGCCATCCAGAACACACTGGCTAGTTTCTACGGTCCCGAGGGACGCGTCGCACGCGTACAGCCGACGGGGTACATGGTTCTGTGGCTCGCCATATTGCTTGGAGCGGCACTGTTGGTGAATTTGGTAGAACTTCCCTAGCATCGTGACACGACGACTCTTGTGAACCTGCACTAGCGCGCCTATTTCTGTCACTTCAAACAAAGGAACGACAATGGCCAAGATTGATAAAACAGAAGCTCAATGGCGTGAGCAACTCTCCCCAGAACAATACTATGTTTTGCGGGAAGAGGGCACGGAGCGCGCCTTTACAAGCGCATTGAATGACGAACACCGCAAAGGCGTGTTCACTTGTGCAGGTTGCGGAAAAGCACTGTTTGAGACAGCGACAAAGTTTGATTCTCGCACGGGCTGGCCAAGCTTTTACGCGCCTTTGGAAGAGGCAGCGGTCACAGAACACACTGATCGCAAACTGTTCATGAAGCGCACTGAAGTGCGCTGCGCAGATTGTGACGGACATTTGGGACACGTGTTTCCTGATGGACCAGCGCCGACAGGACTTCGATACTGTATGAACGGTATCGCGATGGAATTTGTACCAGACGAGGATTCGTAATTGTCATTTGACCTCCCCAAGCTTTCGCCACCGAAAGCAGAACAACGAAGCCACACTTCAACGCACCACGGCTTAGAACTTCACGACAACTACGCTTGGCTGCGAGCAGACAATTGGCAGGACGTGATGCGTGATCCTGAACAATTGCCTGCTGATATCCGCACATATTTGGAAGCGGAGAATGACTATTACGAAGCCGCGATGGCAGACACGGCTGAGCTTCAGGACGAACTGTTTGAAGAAATGAAGGGGCGCGTGAAACAGGATGACAGTTCTGTCCCCTCGCCTGATGGTGCTTACGCATATTCCAGCCGTTTTGAAGAAGGGGCTGAATATCCGCTTTTCATTCGTACATTGCGTGATGGAACTGATGAGACCATTTTGTTCGACGGACCAAAAGAAGCCACAGATCATGAATATTTCGCAGTTGGCCTGATGTCACATTCACCAGACCATTCGAAAATGGGCTGGGCGGTCGATAACAACGGTTCCGAATATTATCATATGAAGGTTCGCGATCTTGGATCAGGTGTCGATGGCGAAGACGTTACCAAAGATGTGGGCAGCTTGGCCTGGTGCGCTGATAGCGAACGCTTCATGTACGCAAAGGTCGATGAAAATCACCGCCCTAGCAAAGTGTTCCTGAAATCGCCCGATGGCAGTGAAGTTCAGATTTTTGAAGAAGAAGATGCGCGGTTTTTCGTTGGAGTTGGGTCTTCCCTGGATGGAAAATACATTCAGATTTCCACAGGCCAAAATGATGAAGATGAAGTTCGGATATTGCCATCTTCAGACCCGCTCGCTGAACCGGTTTTGATCACGCCGCGTCGGGCGGGCCATGAATACTCAATCGATACCCATGGCGACACGCTCTATATCACAACAAATTCCAATGACGCCGAGAACTTTCGCATTGTGACGTGCGATTTATCTGCGCCAAGCGAAGACAACTGGAAAGAACTTATTCCTAACCGCGCAGATGTGCTGCTGGTGAGTGTCGTCGTTTTGAAAGATCACCTCATACGTTTGGAACGCCACAATGCATTGCCGCGCATTGTTGTGCGTGAACTGGCATCCGGTGAGGAACATACCGTTGATTTCGATGAAGAGGCTTATTCCCTTGGAATTCAATCGGGCTATGAATTCGATACCACTAATTTGCGTTTCACTTATTCTTCGCCTTCCACGCCTACACAAGTTTGGGATTATGATCTCGTCACGCGTGAACGCAGTTTGCGCAAAGAACAGGAAATCCCAAGTGGTCACAACAGTTCAGACTATGTGGTGCGCCGACTGCATGCGCCCACAGCAGATGGGGTCTCTGTTCCACTAACCGTTTTACACCGCAAAGACCTAAAACTCGACGGGTCCGCCCCATGCTTGTTGTATGGATATGGCTCATACGGCATGGGCATGACGGCAGGTTTCGCGACAAATCGTTTGTCCTTGGTCGACCGTGGGTTTGTCTATGTCACAGCGCATGTTCGCGGTGGTGATGAACTTGGTCGCAACTGGTACGAACAAACCAAAAAGGCAGGCAAGCCAAAGACCTTCAAAGACTTCATTGCCAGCGGAGAGTATCTCGCCGCTGAAGGTTTCACCAGCGAAGGCAACATCGTTGCCATGGGCGGTTCCGCCGGCGGATTGCTCATGGGAGCGGTGGCGAATATGGCTCCAAAATTGTTTTCTGGCATCATCGCTCAAGTCCCATTCGTTGACGTCCTCAACACGATGCTCGATGACACGCTCCCCCTCACTCCGGGTGAATGGAGCCAATGGGGCAACCCAATCGAGAGTGAAGAGGAATACAAGATCATCGCGGGCTACTCGCCCTACGACAATGTAACGGCGCAAGACTACCCGCCTATATTTGCACTGTCGGGTCTTACCGACCCACGCGTTCAATACTGGGAACCCTCTAAATGGGTCGCCAAATTGCGCGAAGTAACAGAGGACAAATCCCCAATCCTGTTAAAGACCAACATGGGCTCCGGGCACTTCGGCAAGACGGGCCGATTTGCTTATTTGGAAGAAGTTGGCTTGGTCTACGCCTTTGCACTCAAAGCCGCTGGCAAAGCTTAGCTTTCAACCATGCATAAAAAAGCCCCGTTCAAAGACGGGGCTTTTTCAATTCATGCAATCGGGGTTATGAAGTCGCTGCGCCGTAAAGTTCAGCCACGTATTCCCAGTTGATCATATTGTCGACAAATGCTTCCAAATATTTCGGACGCGCATTGCGGTAGTCGATGTAATAGGAATGCTCCCAAACATCGCAACCCAGAATTGGTGACGCGCCGTGCACGAGCGGGTTTTCGCCATTCGGTGTTTTAGAGATTTCCAACTTGCCGTCTTTGACGTTGACCCAGCACCAGCCTGAGCCAAACTGTGTTGCACCCGCTGCCATGAAATCAGCTTTGAATTTATCATAACCGCCGAGATCAGAATCAATCGCCTTCATCAATTCACCCGGGATAGATTTGCCACCACCGTTTGGAGCCATCCACTTCCAGAAGTGAACGTGGTTGTAATGTTGCGCTGCATTGTTGAACAGACCGGCATTTGTGCCGTGGCTTGCAACAACGATTTCTTCAAGCGTCTTGCCAGACATGCCAGCTTCTTCTGCCAGCTTGTTGCCATTGTCGACATAAGCTTTGTGATGCTTGTCATGGTGAAATTCCAAAGTCTCTGCAGACATATACGGATCGAGCGCATCGTAAGCGTATGGGAGATCGGGGAGTTCAAAAGCCATTGCTGGTCTCCTTGTTCATTTTGTTGTGCCGACTGCGAACAGCGACGTAATTGCCTCTAGTGCTTTGTATCAGCGCTGACAGCATTTGTACAAAGGGTAAATGTCGCGCCTATGAAGAAGTTCCATGGGAAAAGTTCCAATAAAGTTCTCGCGCTTTCGCCGCAACTGGACCAGGCTGCAAGTCTCGATCTTCAAACTGCGTGATAGGCGTTACCTTAGAAAAATTGCCCGTGGCAAATATCTCGTCCGCGGAAGCGAAATCCTCTGGCTTCAAAGTGCTTTCTTTCACGTCATACCCCGCGTCACGCAGCAAGGTCATAACTCTTGATCTCGTAATACCCGATAGGAAAGTCCCGTTGGCTGCGGGCGTATGAACCACACCGTCTTTGACCATAAAAATGTTCGCTGTTGCCAGTTCTGCAACATTGCCCAGAAAATCTAGCAAAACTGCATTTTCAAAACCGCGACCAGCCGCTTCGGTCAATGCGCGCGCGTTATTTGGATAAAGACACCCAGCTTTTGCATCGAGAGGCATGCATTCTTGAGTTGGTCTGCGAAATGGCGAAACAGTCACTCCAAAGCCTGTTGGCCCCGGCATGGGGGTTACATAAATACTGAGAACAAACTTCGTTGATTCTGGCAAAGCTGCGACCGCTTGAGCATTGCCATGCTCCGCAAAATACATGGGACGGATATAGAGCGCGGCATCATCTGCAAATTTTGCCACGCCTTCCAAACAAAGTGCTTCAATCTCTTCAGGCGTTTTGGTTGGTTGCAACCCCATCGCCAGTGCAGATTTGTTGACCCGCGCACAGTGCAAATCCAAATCAGGTGTCACACCTTCGAAAGCGCGCGCGCCATCGAATACAGAAGAGCCAAGCCAGAATGCATGTTCGCGAGCACCCATAATTGGCACATTTCCCTCGTGCCATTCATCATTGAAATAGGTCCAGGTTTCGCTAAATTCGCTCATGAATTTCATCCAGCTTGAATAGTTTCCAACCACACATTCACCCGAAGTTTCGCTTGACGCAATCACATTCCTGCGTTGCACTGAAATTAGTCAACCAAGGAGCAAGTTATGACCAAAGCCTATGTTTTCGATGCCTATGGCACCTTGTTTGATGTGCATTCAGCGGTTCGAAAATTTGCCGATGCTGTTGGCCCCGATGCAGATATGGTCTCCGATATATGGCGGCAAAAACAGTTGGAATATTCGTGGACCCGCACTTTGATGAACCGGTATTTGGACTTTTGGCAATTGACGGAGCAAGCATTGGACTTTGCCCTCGCAAAAGTACCTTCAGCGAACAAAGACGCGAAGAAAGATTTGCTTGAAGCCTATTGGAATTTGGAATGCTTTCCAGAAGTGCCGAGCGTTCTAGCGAAACTCAAAGACACTGGTGCGAAAGTCGCAATATTGTCCAACGGATCGAGCGGAATGCTGGATGCAGCCGTGAGTTCTGCAAACCTCACTGACCTCGTGGACGATGCCATTTCAGTTGACAGACTTGGTCGCTTCAAAGCTGTGCCAGAAGTTTACCAGATGGTGCTGGATGACTATCAGATCAGCGCTGGCGACGTTTCGTTTCAATCATCCAATCGCTGGGACATTGCAGCTGCAAATGCTGTTGGTTTCAAAACTGTTTGGTGCAACCGGGGCAACCAGCCGGATGAATATACCGACTTGTCTCCAGATCGAACTGTGTCCGATTTGAAGGCGCTGATTGAATAGCTTTCTCTAAAATCCGCGTTTCAAGCTTCCTAGAATCCCACGAACCAATGCGCGCCCAAGCGACGATGCAATTGAACGAGTCACAGATTTCATAGCGGCTTCGCCAACGCTTTGACGGCTTGATCTGCGTTTTCTGCCACGTGCACGGCTGCCGGATTTACGCATCTTCTCGGCGTCTTCACGCTTGCGTTCAGCTTCTTCAGCTTTGGCCTGCTCTTCCGCACGTCCTTGTAGAATTTCGAAAGCAGACTCTCGATCCAAAGTTTCATCATACTGGCCCGCAACGGGGCTCACACCGATGATCTTTTTGCGTTCGGCTTTGGTCAAAGGCCCAAGGCGCGATTGAGGCGGACGGATCAAAGTCCGCTGAACCATGGAAGGCACGCCCTTTTTCTCAAGAGTTGAAACCAACGCTTCACCAACGCCAAGGTTCTTGATTGTATCAATCGCCTCAAAATCTGGGTTTGGACGGAACGTGTCGGCCGCAGACTTCACCGCTTTTTGTTCCCGTGGCGTGTAGGCGCGCAGAGCGTGTTGAACACGGTTGCCCAACTGCGCCAAAACACCATCAGGCACATCCAACGGGTTTTGAGTCACAAAATAGACCCCAACACCCTTAGAGCGGATAAGTTTCACGACCTGTTCGACACGATCAACCAAAATTTTCGGTGCACCATCGAACAGCAAATGTGCTTCGTCAAAAAAGAACACCAGTTTCGGTTTGTCCGCATCGCCAACCTCAGGCAATTCTTCAAACAGCTCAGACAGCAACCACAGAAGGAAAGTCGCATAGAGGCGCGGCGACATCATCAGCTTGTCAGCGGCCAGGATGTTTACTGAACCGCGACCATCGCGCGTGGTGCGCATGAGGTCTGCAATACGCAAAGCAGGTTCACCAAAGAAATAGTCTCCACCCTGCTCTTCCAACACCAGCAATGAACGCTGAATGGCGGAAACAGACTGCTTCGACACATTGCCCAGACGACTTGAAATTTCTTTAGAGCGCTCGGCAATGTTCGCCAACATGGACTGCAAGTCTTTCATGTCGAGAAGAAGAAGGCCCTCTTCATCGGCAATGCGAAATGCAATATTCAAAACACCTTCTTGCGCGTCTGTCAGATCCATCAAACGAGACAGCAACAATGGCCCCATTTCAGAAACAGTCGTGCGAATTGGGTGGCCCTGTTCGCCAAACAAATCCCAAAAAATCGCTGGGAAATCTTGGTATTCATAGTCCTCAAGCCCAATGTCTTGGGCACGCTTTTCAAGAAAGTCTTTGCCTTTGCCAGCCATGGCAAGACCTGACAAATCGCCTTTCACATCTGCACAGAAAACAGGCACGCCTGCATTGGAAAAACCTTCAGTCAAAATCTGCAGTGAAACCGTCTTACCGGTACCGGTTGCACCAGTGATCAAACCGTGGCGGTTGGCCAGTTTCAGCTCCAAATATTCAGCTCTTTGCAAACTGTCATCGGGCTTGCGGCTTGTACCAAGATAGATTTTGCCATCTTCCAGCATATCGTTTTCCGTTTAAATAATGCAGATGTTTCAACGCTTATAGTGTTCTCGTCACGCTGGTGCAAACCTTCATTGAACATCAAAATCGTCCCGATCTGGCACAGATAACTGCCTTTCTGTTGGCATAAAATGTGCATCACATTTAAAGAATCGCACCCCTTCTTTGGATGGAACACATGGATCGTCGCAGTTTTTTGGGAAGCCTTTTGGCGACAGCCGCCAGTGTGCCAGCTTTTGCTGCTCAGCCCCTTACACAGTCTTCAAGCCTGCGTGGAAGCCTTGATGTGTCTAACTTTGGAGTTCGACCCGACATCTTTGATGATCAAAGCAAACTGCTGCAGGAAGTTTTGAACACTGCTTCAAGAGAAAACAAACCCGTATTCTTGCCGTCGGGTACCTATGTTGTCTCCCGTCTGGAATTGCCTTCACGAACAAGATTGATCGGGATCAGGGGGGCTTCGCGCATCGTCTATGGCGGCGGAGGGACCATGATGTCAGCAACTGGCCCCGAATTGGTTCACATCGAAGGCATCGCTTTTGATGGAGCAAACCAGAATTTTGAAGATGCGTTTGGCGGCCTGCTTCACATCCGTGCCTGCCCCAATGTTGTGATCGAAAAATGTGATTTCAGTGGCAGCAATGGAACTGCAATCACACTAGACACTTGCGGCGGTCGTCTAGACCGAAACAAAATTTCTGGTGCTGCTGGCTTAGCCGCCGTGTTCAGTGTGAACGCCACGGGCCTTTCAATCACCAACAACGTGGTCAGCGATTGCTCCAATGGTGGTTTGTTAGTTCATCGCTGGGAAGTTGGAGAAGACAATACAATCGTTTCTGGCAACCGCATTTCAAGAATCGCGGCGCGCGGTGGCGGCACAGGACAACGCGGCAATGGGATAAACCTGTTTCGCACAAATGGTGTGATCGTTTCCAACAATCATATCAGCGACTGCGCGTTCTCGGCCGTTCGCGCCAACAGCGCCAGCAATGCACAGATTTTGGGAAACACGTGTTTGCGTTCTGGCGAAACCGCTCTCTATGCCGAGTTTAAATTTGAAGGCTCCATTATCAGCAACAATATCGTGGACGGTGGGACGATTGGCATATCGATTGCCAACTTCAATGAAGGCGGGCGTTTGGCCATTTGCTCCAACAATTTGATTAGAAACCTTTCCAAAACCGGGCCTTACAAAGCGGAAAACAGTGGCTTTGGCATAGGTATTTCGGTTGAAGCTGACACGTCTGTCACAGGCAATGTCATTGAAGGTGCACCGAAATACGGTATCGGCATGGGCTGGGGCCCTTATTTGCGCAATGTCATTGCAGCCAACAATATCATCCGCAAATCGCCGAAAGGCATTGCCGTCTCTGTGGTTAAAGGCTCGGGTTCAGCTTCCATCGTGGGCAACACAATTGAGGGTGCCACCAGAGGTGCAGTTGTTGGCCACCGCTGGGTTGATGCCGTGACCAAGGACTTGGCTCTTGGGTCTCGCAAGCCATTTCCGCATCTTACTGTGGAACGCAACATCGTCGCATAATTGTGAGCCAAATCTGCCCACAATCTTCGGTATAGTTCGCGACAAGTTTCATTAGGGTTGTTGTTGCTGATGCGTTGGCTAAAACGAATTGTTTTATTTTTGCTGCTTGTTTTCATCGTGCCTGCCCTTGCCCATGCTGGCTTGTGGATGGCGCAGAAACGCCCATCATCCTGGAGTACGGCTGATTGGTCCAGCGCCAATATCTTGCCAAAAAGGCCGTCGGTGAGTTCATCAGAAATCTACATCTTCGCAGCCCGAACTGGCGGTCTTAAAGGGGCATTTGCTACTCACTCATGGATTGTGACCAAGCAAGCGGGAAGTTCAAAATACAATCGCTATGATGTGGTTGGTTGGGGCAGTCCAGTTCGGAAAAACCTGCGAGCGCCTGATGGAAAATGGTATTCAAACGAACCCGTCATTCACCATCATTTGACTGGTAAACAGGCGCGAAAATTGATCCCCATCGTTGAAGACAAAGTTTCGAAATATCGCTGGCGTGAATATGGCGACTATACAGTTTGGCCCGGACCAAATTCGAATACTTTTGTTGCCAGCATTCTTCGCCAAGTTCCGCAGCTCGCGACTACTACGCCTGTCACAGCAGTGGGTCGAGACTATCCTGCAGACAACCAATGGGTCACTTACAGTGATGGCGTGTTGCGCGTGACAATTGGCGGTTATGCTGGATTTGTGATCGGAAAAACAATCGGTCTCGAATTGAACTTTCTTGGATTGGTTGCAGGCTTCAACCCATCCGATTTGTCGATTAAAATTCCCGCTTTTGGAACATATTCTTTCATTTAGCTGCTTATTTGATGCGTTCCAAAATGGAGACGTAATTCGCAACTGCCGCTCCGCCCATATTAAATATCCCCGCAATTTCGGGGGCCTGAAGTTGCATTCCCTCTGGTGCCGTTCCGCACAATTGCATGGCGGATAAGGCATGCATGGACACACCTGTTGCGCCAATAGGATGACCCTTGGCTTTCAGACCACCAGATGGATTGATCGGCAAACGTCCCGTCTTCTGGGTTTCACCACTCAAAGCCAGCTCGCCACCCTCGCCCGGTTTGGCCAACCCCATCGCTTCATATTCGATCAATTCCGCAATTGTGAAACAGTCGTGGGTCTCAACAAAAGAGAGATCATCCAACGTGATTTTGGCATCTTTCAAAGCCGAATTCCAAGCGTGCGTGCAGCCTTCAAACTCGATGATATCGCGCTTTGACATCGGTAAAAAATCTTGAGCATGGGCGGTTGAACGAAAAGCAACCGCTTTGTTCATCGTTAAAGCAGATTGCACATCGCTCAGAACAATAGCTGCAGCTCCATCAGACACCAATGAACAATCGGTTCGTTTCAGTGGGCCCGCCACAAACGGGTTCTTATCGCTTTCCGCTCGGCAAAAATCATATCCCAGATCTTTTTGCATTTGGGCGTAGGGATTGGCGGTTCCGTTTTTGTGGTTCTTGGCCGCAATTGTGGCTAGGGCATCAGACTGGTCTCCATAGCGCTGAAAATAAGCCTGCGCGATATTGCCAAATACGCCTGCAAAACCAGCAGGGGTATTTCCATCTTCGGGCAAGTAGGATGCTTTCAATAGGTTTTGCCCAATCTCTATCCCGGGCGTGGTGGTCATTTGTTCCACACCCACAACCAACACATGACGTGCTTGCTTAGCTTCAATA
>CALHHQ010000290.1 GCA_938030645.1 uncultured Rhizobiaceae group bacterium | reverse complement strand
AAATGACAATATTCTACACTGTTTTGCAGCGTGTCTTTTATGCTGTCGTGCTGCTCATCGCAGTGTTGGTGCTCAACTTTTCCATGTTGCATCTGGCACCGGGAGATATCGCTGACACGATCGCGCAAGCTTCCGGTGGCGCAGATGCCGATGTGATGGAGCAAATCAGAGCGGACTATGGTTTGGACCAACCTTTCCTCGTTCAACTGGGAAAATATGTGGGTGGGGTCTTGTTCAGCTTTGATCTGGGCTACTCATTTTTTTACAATCAGCCCGTCACCACTTTAATCTTCGAAAAATTACCTGCCACGCTTTTATTGGTCGTGACGGCGCAGATTCTCGCGTTGATCATCGGCGTTTTGTTGGGTGTATATTCAGCTCGCAACCCTAAAGGCATCGTCAGTTATCTGGTCACCTTCATTGCCTTGTTTGGTTATGCCGCTCCCGTATTCTGGACAGGTATACTTCTCCTCATTGCCTTCTCTTTAAAAATCCCCTTATTCCCCGTGGCTGGCATGTATGATGTGACAGTTGAAGGCGGGTTTTTCATTCAAGTTTTGAACGTGGGTCGGCATCTGGTTCTACCTGTCATAACCCTGGCTTCAATATTTCTTGCCCTCTATTCTCGTCTATGCCGCGCCAGCATGATGGAGGTCTTGGGATCAGATTTTGTCCGCACAGCAAAAGCCAAAGGGCTTTCAGAACGCGAGATAGTTTTTAAACACGCATTGAAAAATTCCATGTCTCCTGTCGTGACTCTGGCAGGACTTCAATTTTCCGCAGTTGTTTCTGGTGCAGTTTTGGTGGAAACCGTTTACTCTTGGCCGGGGCTTGGAACCCTCGCCCTTCAATCGATAATTGCACGCGACACACCAACGATTTTGGGCATCCTGTTTTTCTCGGCCCTCGTTGTCATCGTCGGCAATCTATTGACTGATATTGTGTTGCGCATGATTGATCCGCGCGTGGGGAGCAAAGCATGAGCATTGAACCTGAACCCATAGAAACCGCACGCTCGCCATTTTCTGAAGCCTTCGAAATGTTTCGTAAGAATCATGCGGCGGTCGCGGGATTGATCCTTCTCTTTTTGATTATTTTGGGTGGATTGTTCGGCCCAACTCTGTATCCAGGCGATCCATTTGAAATGGTGTGGGCACCGTTCACTCCACCTGGCCAAGAAGGGTATTTGCTCGGTACGGATTACCTGGGTCGTGATTTACTTTCGATGCTGATTTACGGGGCAAGAGTTTCCATTGCAATCGGCCTTGCCGCTGCATTCCTGACCGTATTCATTGGCATCACCATTGGGGCGTTGGCCGGATTTTATGGCGGTCTGGTCGAAGAAATTTTGATGCGCATCACTGAGTTTTTTCAAGTCCTGCCGACACTCCTGTTTTCCATGGTGATCGTCGCGTTGTTTGGTGCTTCACTTCCTATGATCACGTTGGCGATTGGTCTTGTGTCTTGGCCAGCGGTTGCGCGTATCACACGATCAGAGTTTCTGCGGATTCGGGAGTTGGAATATGTGACGGCCGCCCGAGCATGTGGCGTTTCCAACTGGAAGCTTATGTTCAAAACCATCCTGCCTAACGCTTTGCCGCCGATCATTGTGCAAGCTGCACTTATGGTTGGGTCTGCAATATTATTTGAGGCGGGCTTGAGTTTTCTTGGGCTGACAGATCCCAATATTGTCAGCTGGGGCCAGATCATTGGATCAAACAGGCCCTATATTTTGGACGCAAGTTATACGGTCACCATTCCCGGCGTCGCCATTTTCATGACGGTCCTTGCAATCTCTCTTGTGGGTGATGGTTTGAATGATGCGCTCAATCCAAAGTTGAGGCAGCGCTGATGGCACCTCTTCTAAAAATTGAAAACCTTCGCATTGAGCTCACTACGCGTGACGGAATTGCACCAGTTATTGATGATCTTTCGCTGGAGCTTGGAGCAGGCGAAACGCTCAGTTTCGTGGGGGAATCCGGCTGCGGAAAGTCTATGACCGCTCTTGGTATTATGGGGCTGTTGCCGGAGAGAGTTGGTCGTGTTGCATCAGGGACGATCTTATTTGATGGTGAGGATCTCACCCAAGCAAGTGATACACGTCTGCGCGAAATTCGTGGCAATGACATTTCCATGATTTTTCAAGAACCCATGACATCACTGAATCCAGTTTACACGATTGGGGAACAGATTGCTGAAGTGTTGCGACGTCACCAAAATCTTGGGAAGGGTGCGGCCTGGTCGAAAGCAATTGAATTGCTTGATGCTGTTCGCATTCCCAACCCCAAGGCACGTGTGAACGACTACCCGCACCAAATGTCAGGTGGGCAAAGACAACGCGTGATGATCGCAATTGCTTTGGCATGCGAGCCTAAAATTCTCATTGCTGACGAACCAACCACAGCGCTGGATGTGACCGTTCAAGCACAAATTTTTGACCTTCTGCGAGACCTTGGAAAACAGACTGGAACGGCAACTATTCTCATCACCCATGACATGGGGGCGGTTGCTGAAATGGCTGAGCGCATGATTGTTATGTATGCCGGACGCAAAGCGGAAGACGGCCCAGTGGAACAGATTATCGAACACCCAAGGCATCCCTATACCAAGGGTTTGATCTCATGTGTTCCACATTTGATGGCCACTTTGTCTGACGAACGTCCCGAACTGGTGGAAGTGCCGGGCATCGTTCCAAGCTTGAAGAGTTTCGGTCGTGATGAATGTTTGTTCGCATCACGATGCGACCGAGCAGACGAAAAATGCCGAACGCAACGCCCGCCTGAAATAGCGTTTCCAAATGAGCAGAATTCGGCCTGCTGGCATGCAGAGGCCGTGTGATGAACAAGATGTCCGAAGAAACAGATACACTATTGAACGTCGAAAACCTGACCGTTCGCTTTCCTGTCAAACGAGGCGGCATGTTTGGCGGCAAGTCTTACCTTTATGCGGTCGACGACATTTCATTTTCTATCAAACGCGGCGAGACCCTGGCGATTGTAGGGGAATCCGGTTCAGGAAAAACAACAGCCGCATTGGCGGTTGCCCGACTTGTTTCTGCTTTCAAAGGGCAAGTGAAACTAGGTGAGTTTGATTTTCTAGAACTGCAAGATGAAGCTTTGCGCCAAGCACGGGCGAAAGTGCAATTCATTTTTCAAGATCCATATGCGAGCCTTAATCCACGCTTGCGAGCTGAGGCGATTGTTCGTGAACCTCTGGACAGCCTTGAAGCCGGTCTCCCATCAGAGCGACAAGACAGAATAGATCAATTATTCGAATCCGTTGGACTTCGACCAGAACAAAAACGGCTGTTTCCTCACCAGTTTTCAGGCGGTCAACGCCAACGCATTGGTATTGCCCGTGCGCTTTCCACACAACCAGAACTCATTATCTGCGACGAACCTGTATCTGCATTGGATGTGGCGGTGCAGGCTCAAATCCTAAATCTGCTGCGGCGTTTGCAGAAGGATCTGGCCCTCACTTATTTGTTCATTTCTCATGATCTAGGTGTCGTACAACACATGTGCGATTCCGTTGCTGTGATGTATATGGGGAAAATTGTTGAACACGCTGATCGTAAAAGCTTGTTCAACAACCCGCTGCATCCCTACACATCGGCTCTTCTGTCAGCAGTGCCTTCCGTTGATAAAAAGCGGAGGGAAGAAACAAAGCGTATCTTGATTCCTGGCGATCCGCCTGACCCAATCGATCCACCCAAAGGGTGTC
>CALHHQ010000289.1 GCA_938030645.1 uncultured Rhizobiaceae group bacterium | reverse complement strand
ACCCATGGCCTGCATAAATGCATAACAGGTCGTGGGGCCAACAAAACTCCACCCCCGCTTTTTCAATTCTTTCGACATGCGGGTGGAGATATCTGTGAAGCCAAGGCTCATTAGCGTGTCGTGATCCAACGTCTTCGGACGTTCGGCGGCAGTGGGTTCAAAACTCCAGAACCATTTTCCAAGCGATCCTTCCTGTTCGACCATTTCGATAGCGCGTTTGGCATTGTTGATCGTGGACGTGATTTTGCCACGATGGCGAATAATGCCTGCATCGTTCACAAGGCGTTCCACATCATCATCGCCAAATTGCGCAACTTTATGAAAATCGAAACCCGCAAACCCTGCTCGGAAGTTGTCGCGTTTTCGCAATATGGTCAGCCAAGACAGGCCAGACTGGAATCCTTCAAGGCAAATTTTTTCAAACAGGGTGACATCGTCATCCTGAGGCATTCCCCATTCCGTGTCGTGATAAATGCGATAGTCGCCTTTGTCATCGTGCCACGGGCAACGCAAAACGCCGTCTTCCCCCAACAGCAATCCATCTTTTCGTTTCTGCAGGCCATCAGCCATATTCAAAATTTCCAGCGATCACTTTAGAACAAAACACGCACAAACGGATGATGCAGTCAATATAACACATTCTTAACCAACGCATTTAACAGCCCATTTACCAAGGCGAAAGGTAAACAGATCATTTATGCAGTTATGACAATTTGATTCACTTTTCAGTTTCTCCTTACAGGCAAAGTCACTCTCAAGACCCTTTGCGGGTTTTGTGTTTTGACGAGCAAGTAAGTGAGTACGTCTATGCAAGTTTTTTTAAAAGCCGTTGCTGTAGCTGCAACGTTTGGTTTCGCAACAACTATGATGATGGAGTCAGCAAGTGCTGGAGATCGTTATACTGCTCCGCCAGCAGTTGCATTAAGCCCTGATTTGGCTTCTCCGTGGACGCTGCAATTGCAGCCCCGCAAAGCAACGCGCGCCGAACGTCGCAGAGCCCAGCGCCCTTCCCGTTTGAAGCGTCAAAAGGTTTACAAATACAAGCCAGTGAAAGTGAAGCGCAAGAAGCGGATAAAATACACGGGCAGTGTCGCCACCCTTCCGCGTCGCACATCAAATAGTTCATCGGTTCAAAACATCAAAGATCCGAGCTTGCTGCCAGTAACCGTCAGTTACAATGGCAGCGCGAAGGCGGGTGAGATTATCGTTAACACGATTGAACGTCGTTTATATCTCGTGTTGCCGGGCCGCAAAGCGCGCCGCTACGCCATCGGCGTTGGCAAACCTGGTTTCGAATGGGCAGGCTCACACAAAGTGACCCGCAAAGCGGTTTGGCCTTCATGGACACCGCCGAAAGAGATGATCGAGCGTGAGCGTAAAAAGGGCCGTGAATTGCCTGCGTTCATGCCGGGCGGCCATGAAAACCCGATGGGCGCACGTGCGCTGTATCTCGGTTCAACGATCTACCGCATTCACGGCACCAACCAAGCTTGGAGTATCGGCAAGGCCGTGTCTTCTGGTTGCATCCGCATGCTGAACGAGGACGTGATGGATTTGTACGAGCGTGTGCCAGTGGGTGCACGGGTTCGTGTTATCTAAATTCAGAATTGGTGCTGATTGCTCTGCGCCGAATCAGATCAACAAGCGAAAACGGCTCATTCCGGTAAAATCAGCCGTTTTCGCCAAACCAACCCCGAAAAACGTTTCATAATTGCAACAGTGTTGCATTTATGAGGCTAAAATTGGCCAAAGACATACGTTTTCAATGAAGTGTGTTTTTTGTGTAATCGACAGATTTCACTTGGCCTGAAATAAAAACATCTATGGCGCAGGAACAGCTGTGACAGTGCCAACGGAATACTCCGGGGAAACTAAAAGGGTTCTGATCGATTTGGATCAGGACCCTTTTTTCATTTGCGGCAAGCGGATATTACTCTGCCGCTTGAAGCTGTGCATGACCCTGCAATTCCTCCGGCATGTCGCCACCATGAGCCCAATTCAGCAGCTTCACTGTATGCACAACAGGAATGCCAGTTCCGCTGGCGATTTGCGTGAGACACCCAATATTGCCCGCAGCAATCACATCGGGTTTGGTGCTTTCAATGTTGGCCACTTTACGGTCACGCAAGGTGCCTGCGATTTCAGGTTGCAGAATATTGTAGGTGCCGGCCGACCCGCAGCACAGATGACTTTCCGGTGCTTCTTTCACCGAGAACCCTGCCCCTTTTAGCAAGTCTTTCGGGGCGGTTTTGATTTTCTGTCCATGTTGCAACGAACACGCCGCGTGATAGGCAACTGTGAGTGATGCAGGCGCGTCGGTTTTCGGCAATTCCAGCGTTGTCAGATATTCGCTTACGTCTTTAGCCAGTGCAGAAACCTTGGCCGCCTTCTCCGCATAGTCCGCATCATTGCGCAGCATGTAACCGTAGTCTTTTATGGTCGTGCCGCAGCCTGATGTAGTGATAACGATGGCATCCAAACCACCATTTTCGATCTCGCGCGTCCACACATCGACCATGTGTTTGGCGGCATCATGGGCCTGATGTTCTTTGCCCATATGATGGACCAGCGAACCGCAACAGGCTTCACCTTGGGGCAGCACAACCTCCACACCAACGCGATTGAGCAATTCGATTGTCGCTTTGTTGATGCCCGCGTCCAAAGCGGGTTGGGCACAGCCCGTGAGCAAAGCCACGCGACCCACTTTGGTGTTTTCGGCTGTAAAGGTTCCTGCGGTCGTATGTTTCGTATCGCCGGACACTTTGGATGGTGCCAAACGCAACATGGCCGCGATTGGCTTCAGCGGGCCAACGGCATCGAAGACAGATGCAAATGGCTTGCCGAGTTTTGAAAGTTTCGTGGCCGCTGTGAACCTGCCGCGATAAGGCAAAACTTTTGTCAGCATGTTGCGCGTCAAGCGGTTGATGATCGGGCGCTTGTAGGTCTTTTCAATATGAACACGCGCGTGATCGACCAAATGCATATAGTGCACACCTGACGGACAGGTCGTCATGCACGACAGGCACGACAAGCAACGGTCAATATGTTTCGTCACTTTCTCGTCTGCGGGGCGGTCATTTTCCAACATATCTTTGATGAGATAAATGCGTCCCCGCGGAGAATCCAACTCGTTGCCAAGCGTGATATATGTGGGGCATGTCGCCGTGCAAAAACCGCAGTGGACGCAGTTGCGCAAAATCTTTTCGGATTCAGCGACACCTGCGTCGGCAAGTTGGGCGAGAGAAAAATTGGTTTGCATGTTAGGCTCCCACCATCCGGCCCGGGTTCAACACGCCATTGGGATCAAAATTCTCGCGATAGCGCTTGCTGAGTGCCGCCAATGGGGCAGCTTGGGGTTGGAATACGGGAATGGATTGGCGAGTGGTAGCATCGGCGCGAATGAGTGTTGCGTGGCCGCCGCCATTGGCTTGCACTGTTGAGCGCACAAGGCCCGCTTTTGCATCTTCACTGTTCAATTGCAGCCAGATCAATCC
>CALHHQ010000288.1 GCA_938030645.1 uncultured Rhizobiaceae group bacterium | reverse complement strand
ATCTCGTCCAGCAGGCCATTCGTGGTGTGGAAAGTGCATGGCGTATTCGTGGCCATAGGTTTCCAGAGCTTTGGCAAGAGTGTAATCGTGATCGGCATAGCTTGTGTAACGACGAGGGTCGACGGCCCACATATCCCAATCCGGCGTGCCGTTGACGATCCATTCGGACAAGACTTTACCTGCGCCGCCACCTTGAGCGATGCCGAATGTAAATGAGTGTGCTTCAAAAGCATTTTTCACACCGGGCATTGGGCCAATAAGTGGCAAGCCATCCGGCGCGTAAGGAATTGGTCCGTTGATCACGCGCTCAACACCTTGTGTGCCAAGTATGGGCATACGCTCCATTGCGTCTTCGATATAGAATTCCAAGCGCTCCAGATCATCGGGATAAAGCTGGAAGGAGAAGTCGTCCGGCATTGGATCTTCAGGTGTGATCCAATGGGCCTTACAATTGCGCTCATAGGGCCCGAGGTTCAGGCCGTTTTTATCCTGACGTAGATAGTATGAAATATCCACGTCGCGAACCATTGGCATTTTATGACCTTTTTCTTTGGTCCACGCTTCCAGTTCAGGAATTTCAGCTGTGAGAAAATATTGGTGGCTCATGACCACCATTGGAACTGTTCTGCCACCATGAGGCTTGAACCATTCACCAACGCGTTGGGCATAGTATCCAGCCGCATTGACCACATATTCGCAAGTGATATCGCCCTTCTCCGTATGAACAGTCCATTCGTCGCCATTTTTACTGACGCCGGTGGCAGGGCAAAATCGGATGATTTTTTGACCCATTTCACGCGCGCCTTTAGCCAGTGCTTGCGTTAATTGTGCTGGGTCAATATCGCCATCTAACGGGTCATACATTCCGCCCACAAGATCGTGGGTTTCCATAAAGGGATTGTGTTCTTGCAACTCTGATGGTGTGCAGATGTCGACATTCAAACCTTGATAGCGGGCCATGCCTGCCACGCGCTCGAATTCTTGCATTCGTTCTTTGGAATGTGCCAGACGAATAGAACCGGTGACGGCATAGTTCATCGGGTAATCGACTTCATCAGCCAAACCTCGATACAGTTCCAAACCGTAGCGCTGCATGTTCAACACTGCCCAAGAATTGGAAAAGTTCGGACAATTGCCAGCAGCGTGCCAAGTGGACCCAGCGGTCAATTCGTTCTTTTCCAGTAAAACACATTCTGTCCAGCCAAGTTTGGCCAGATGATAAAGGGCCGAGACGCCAACAACGCCCCCGCCGATGATGACGACACGGGCATGGGCAGGAAGGTTTGTTTGAGTTTGCTCTTCAGACATAGTGCTCTTCTTTTAATAAACTGGTGGGCTGACAACCCACACAACGATTGCGGGAGTTTCACCCTGATTTTTCCAACGGTAAGGTTTGTGATCGAAGCGAAATGAGTCTCCAGCCAACAAGCTGAAGTGTTTCCCCTCGATCCAGATATCCAGCTGCCCAGAGACCACATATCCAGCTTCTTCGGTTTCACGAAATACGTCGTCAGGCAGTTCTGCACCTGGTTGAAACACGGATCTGAACATTTCAAATGAGCCACCAAGATCGGGTGACAGCAGTTCTTCTACAATTCCGGACTCAGGTGTTCCCAATGCGCGACGGGTGTTTGCGCGGACAACGAGACCACGTTCATTGTCGTCTTGAGCGTCGTGGGCAAAAAACCAGCTGGTTGGCACCTCCAGTGCGGAGGCGATGGCTCTGAGATCATCGATAGAAGGTGAAGACAATCCGCGTTCTACCTGAGAGATAAAGCCGACTGAGCGTCCGATTTTCAGGGCGAGTTCATTGAGGGTCAATCCACGGGATTTGCGCAAACCACGCACATCATTTCCCAAAGCTTCTGCGCCTTGGGTTTCGACTTCCTGAATTGATGCGGCAAAAGCCATACAAAATCCTCCAAGAATCAAAAGAACATCACTCTCATGAAAAAATCAATCAAAATTTCACGACTAGGAATATTCGATTGGCAATTTCAAAAGAAGACATCTTGTTTCTCTTTGGTGAGTGGTCAAAAGTGAAGACACTTGCAGTTTGGAACCAGCCTAATGAATGCAAAACAGATCGTTGATGATGCGATAACAAGCCGTCGTTCGGTGCGTGCTTTTCTCCCAGCCCCAGTTTCCGATGAAGACATCCGTGACATTTTATCGGCAGCTGCGCGCGCGCCTTCTGGCACCAATATGCAGCCGTGGAAGGTTCATGTTCTCACAGGAGTTGCAAAAGAGAATTTATCTATGGCGGTCCTGAAAGCTCATGATGACCCTAAGTACAACGGGAAGCGGGCCTACAAATATTATCCTGATGAATTCCCAGAGCCCTATTTGTCCAGGCGCCGCAAGATTGGCTGGGACTTGTACAATGTTTTGGGCATCGGTCGAGAAGACAAAGACAAGATGCATGCACAACTAGGCCGCAACTATACATTCTTCGATGCGCCCGTAGGTCTGATCTTCACTTTGGATAGCCGTTTGGAAATGGGATCATGGCTCGACTACGGTATGTTCATGGAAAACATTATGATTTCTGCGCGTGGCCGCGGGTTGGACACATGCCCACAAGCGGCGTTTGCCAATTTTCAAGATGTGATCAAATCACAGCTCAACATCCCGGACATTGAGACCGTCATTTGCGGTATGGCAATTGGTCATGCAGACCCCGATGCAATTGAAAACAGCATTGTTTCAGAACGCGCTGACTTGAATGACTTTGCCATTTTTCACGACTGAGTATGTTCAGTTGGTGGCAGATTGCTCATTCATCTCAAGCTTGCGCATGGGCATAGCGTCAATGAGTTCAAAAAATTCATTTGGTTGGACAACCCGTTGCCAGCGCCCTTTTTCAGTCCCGTCTTTGCCAACCAAGATCACTGTCATCCCACTGCCGACGGGTTTGAACATCTCGCGTAAGCTGCGTGAAGTGCCGCGCTGAATGGATGAATAGCCAATTGCTGACCGTGTTTCTTCGTTTCCACTTGTTTGTAAAACAATAAGGTCGCGTTCCCGCATCTCGGGACGAAAATTTCGAAGGGTATCAACCTGTTGATCCAGACCTGCTGTGCTGCGCGATTTTGCGAACAGCAGGATCACTCGTTTCTTGCCTTT
>CALHHQ010000287.1 GCA_938030645.1 uncultured Rhizobiaceae group bacterium | reverse complement strand
CGCTACAATGCGGGCATCGTCGCTATCGGTTCGATGGTTCAAATGGTCACGACAGGTGTGCCGATTGGTAAATACCGTCCCAATGATTCAGAAGATGAACTCGACATTCGCGTGCGCCTTCCCAAAAGTGAACGCACTTTTGCGGCGCTCGACAAATTGAAACTGCCAACACCACAGGGCCAAGTGCCGCTGGCAAATTTTGTCAAACGGTCCCCACTGCCAAAAGTCAGTTCCATCACCCGCAAAGACGGGCTGTATTCGATGGAAGTGAAGGCCAATATGATTCCGGGTTTTGAAGAAAACGGAAAAGCCCTGACGCCAGATGACAAAGTTGCCGAAATTCAGAAATGGCTTGATGAACAAGAGTGGCCCACAAGCATTCAGTTCAAGTTTAAAGGCGGCGATGAGGAACAAAAGGAATCTGGTGCATTCTTGGCGAAAGCAGCTGGTATCGCCCTGTTCTTGATGTTCATCATTTTGGTGACGCAGTTTAACTCATTCTATCAAACTATCCTGACACTCTCGACGGTTGTGCTCGCCATTGTCGGCGTCTTGATTGGCTTGATGATCACGGGTCAAAAATTCTCCATCATCATGACTGGCACAGGCGTTGTCGCGCTTGCGGGCATGGTGGTGAACAATGCGATTGTTTTGATCGATACGTTCAATCGCCTTCGTGCGGAAGGCGTGGAGACACGCGAAGCTGTATTGAAAACATCGGCCCAGCGCTTGCGCCCCATCATGTTGACAACTGTGACAACCATTCTGGGCCTCATCCCCATGGCCTTGCAATTGAACATGAACTTCTTCGAGCGCACAATTGCTTATGGTGGCATCACTTCTGTTTGGTGGGTTCAGCTTTCAACCGCCATCATTTCAGGCCTTGCGTTTTCAACCTTGCTGACATTGATCGTGATCCCAAGCATGTTGGCTATGCCAGCAAACTTTGTGGCGATCTTCAATTGGACGACAGGGAGAACACCCAAACAGTTGGGTATGCCATACGCTGCTGCTGTGAAGCAGGAAGAGGTTGAACTCACCGATCTCAACGCGATGATGAAAACAGCTTTAAAGTCGCGCAGCAAAACCAAAACAGGTGGGATGGACCTCACGCCCAAACCAGCTAACGATCAAGATCTATCGAAAACCGATTACACTGATGCTGCCGAGTGAGACGATCTTTTGCTGAAATCACGATAGCTGAATGGCAGCGTGGCGAGATATGTCAGGCTGCCCACAGTGAGAATGGTCCACGGATAACTGAACAACACCACAACAAACAAGATCAGCCCGATCATCACGGGCAGAACCAAGTTTTGTGAAATGCGCTGCCCTGCTCGTTTGCCGGACCAAGTTGGCAGGTTGGACACCATCAAGAACCCGATGAACAGCACATAGATGATGGTGAAGCCTGTCATCCATGAATCTCGTTCCATGCCCAACAACCCTAAATACACAGGCAACAAAACAAGCAAGGCACCTGCTGGCGCCGGAACGCCAGTAAAGAAGTCCACGTGCCATTTGGGTTTATCTGGATCTTCTAAAGTGACGTTGAAACGCGCTAGGCGAAGACAACCACAGATCGCAAACACCAAAGCGACAATCCAGCCAATGGATTTGGCATCATTCAAAGTCCAAAGGTAGAGTACAAGCGCGGGTGTCACGCCAAAGTTCACAAAGTCGGCGAGAGAATCCATCTGTTCGCCGAACGAACTGGTGGATTTCAGAAAACGAGCAACACGTCCGTCTAATCCGTCCAAAAGCGCAGCAAAAACAATCGCCACAACGGCCAAACCGAAACGCCCTTCAAAAGCAAGGCGAATGGCCGTTAGACCAGAACATATCGCACCAAGCGTAATGAGATTTGGCACCAGCATCCGAAATGGTACATCGCGCAACCGCGAAATCGGTTCGGCATCTTCCTCTTCAAAAAGAGCTGGCGGTTCATCTGTGCTCAGCTGTGAAGCCGCTTTGTCGGTTTCACCATCAGGGTCGAACTCTGGAAACGGCGGCTTCATTAAATTGTTCTCGGTGTCGGGCTTGTTTTCATTGCTTTGCCATGAGCTGCGAGAATTGTTTCTCCGGCAATCATGGTTTGCCCCAAAGCGACCCGCGGTGTCGCGCCTTCGGGAATGAACACATCAACACGTGATCCAAAGCGGATCAGACCAAAACGTTCGCCCTGCCCCAAATCATCACCTTCATTCGTCCAACACAAAATTCGACGAGCCACCAATCCAGCAATTTGCACAGCTCCAACCTTTCCATGGGGCCCATCGATAACAACGCTATGGCGTTCGTTTTCATCGGATGCCTTGTCAAGATCAGCCGACAAGAACTTGCCGGGCTTGTGATGGGATACCAAAACGGGGCCACGAACCGGCGCACGGTTCACATGACAATTGAAGACATTCATGAACACCGTAATGCGCATGCGCGGTTCTGTTCCCATGTCCAATTCTGCTGGCGGAACGAATGGTCCAATAGAAGAAATCACCCCATCTGCAGGACTGATGATCAGATCATCGCTGATGGGCACAACACGTTCAGGATCGCGAAAAAACAGCGCACACCAAATCGTGAGAATGAGGCCTATCCAAAACAAGGGTTGCCACAAGAAACCAAGCAAGATGGACACGACTGCGAAGATCGCGATGAAGCGATAGCCCTCTTTGTGAATGGGAACCATTGCTGAGCGGATTGAATTGGCGATGGACATTTTTACGACCCCTAGGAATTTGATGTGTTCTTACACCAGCCAAGTGTAGGATACCAAGGGATATCGAAAGCTATAATGGTTTGGCTTTCAAGTTTCCTTGTCGCAGGCTGGCAAAAAGAGGCCCAGTGATTTCCTTTACCAGCTTTTGCCGCATGGATTCCCCAAACGTTTTGAAGCTTTCTGCGTTCAGCAAGAATGCACCCGGCCCGCCAATCACATCTTCTGAATAGTGCTTATGCAATGCATGGCGTGCCAAGTCACCCAAATCATATTCGACAGAATGAATGATCAATCCGTTGATCGTGAAGCCTTTCGCCACAGCTTCATCTCTTGCACGACTTGGGTTGTTGGTGTCACTGGTTCCATCGCCAGACACATCAATGGCGTAGCGGCGTCCCTTGAACATATTGTTTTCAATGGAGGCAACGCTGTGATTGATGGCTCCTGTGATGTCCGTAAACCCCGTCAGCGCGCGCGGCATCTTGCTCAAATCATTGGCCAAGCGGATCGCAGACACATCGCTGTTAATGTGTCGCCATGTAATAGAATCCACTTGTTTACCCGGCCCAGACCATTGCACAACGCTGATGGCGAGGCCCTCTTCACCCAGCCCACGGATGGCTTGCAAAACAGACGGGTGACGCATGGCTTCCGACAAGCCTCTGCGTTGCAATGCGTATTCATCTTCGTTGACACTGGTGGAACTGTCTAAAGCCAACACAAGTTCGAGTTCCACAATCTGTTGGGCCTGCGCTGTACCAATTAAAGCGCAAATCCAAACTAATAAGAATTGCAAAACACGAGACATTCTATGCCGTGGGCTCATTGCTGGGACGTCGGACAACGATTCCGAACTCGTCCGCTTCCTGAGCAGCTCGCAGTTTCTGTTCCGCTTCCGTGGCTTCCAACTGACGGTTCCACATAGATGCATAGAGGCCCTTTTTCTTGAGAAGTTTGGCATGTGTGCCGCGTTCGGCAATCTCGCCAGCTTCAAGAACAATGATCTCGTCTGCATCGATGATGGTCGATAAGCGGTGAGCGATGACAACGGTTGTGCGATTTTCAGAAACGATGTCCAACGCCGCTTTGATCTCTTGTTCAGTCTGTGTATCAAGCGCGGATGTCGCTTCATCCAACACCAATATTGGGGGTGCTTTGAGCAAAGTTCTGGCAATCGCCACCCGTTGTTTCTCGCCACCCGAAAGTTTCAACCCACGCTCTCCAACCTGAGTGTCATACCCCTCTGGCAGGCGGGCAATAAAGTCGCCAATCTGAGCTCGTTCAGCGGCTTGAGCCACTTCTTCTGCCGTTGCATCAATACGGCCATAACGCACATTGTAAGCAATTGTATCGTTGAACAAGACAGTGTCTTGAGGAACCATTCCGATTTCGGACCTCAAACTGTTCTGATCAACATTGCGCAAGTCTTGTCCATCAATCTCGATTGAGCCGTTTTGAATATCATAGAAGCGGAACAGCAAACGGGAGATTGTGCTTTTGCCTGCCCCTGACGGGCCGACAATCGCGACTGTTTTGCCAGCAGGTACATCAAACGACACTCCCTTTAAAATCGGGCGATCAGCATCGTAGTGAAAGTCAACATCTTTGAAAGAGATGCTGCCCTTTCCAACCTTCAAAGCGGGTGCATTGATCTTGTTTGTGACTTCCGCAGGCACTTCTAACAGATCAAACATGGCTTCAATATCAGTGAGACCTTGCCTGATCTCACGATACACAAAGCCAATAAAGTTCAACGGAATGGACAACTGCATGAGGAACATATTGATCAGCACAAAGTCACCGATTGTTTGTTCGCCGCGCTGAACTGCCAATGCCGACATCACCATGCAAGCCAACATGCCGATGGAAAAAATGACGGTCTGACCGAAATTCAACCAACCAAGGGATGTCCATGTTTTGGTGGCGGCCTTTTCATAACCAGCCATGGAATGATCGAAACGTTCGGATTCCATTTTTTCATTGCCGAAATATTTCACCGTCTCGTAGTTCAAAAGAGAGTCGATTGCTTTCGAATTGGCATCAGTGTCGGAATTGTTCATGTCACGACGAATCTGAATGCGCCAATCGCTGGCCTTGATGGTGAACCAAGAATAGGCCCATACGGTCAAGGCAATCACAAGGACGTAGCTCCACCCAAAATAGTAGGCGAAGATGCCCGCATAGAGCGCAAATTCCAAAATCGTCGGCAACGTGTTGAGGATCGTGAAACGCACAATGGTTTCAATGCCCTTTGTTCCCCGCTCAATAATGCGCGACAAGCCGCCGGTTCTGCGCGCCAAGTGAAAGCGCAGGGACAAAGTGTGCATGTGAACAAATGTGCGATAGGCCAGTTGGCGAACCGCGTGTTGCCCAACCCGCGCAAACAAAGCGTCTCGCAACTGGTTCAAACCCGTCATTAAGACACGAGCGACATTGAACCCAATAACCAACATGATCGGAGTGGTGAGCGCCACGGGCAGCCAGTTGATGTCTTGGTCTATCCCATCAAGAGCGTCGGTCGCATATTTGAAAAAAAACGGCACAATAGCCGTCACCAATTTCGCAATCACCAAGAAAAACGCGGCCCAAAGCACGCGTCTTTTTAAGTCGGGACGATCTGTCGGCCACATATAGGGCCACAGGTTCGCCACGGTAGAAATGGACGACTTATCTTTTAGGTTGGGATCGGACAAAAAATGGAGCTTTCAGAAAACGAATATCGGCAGTCGTGTTTAAGACGGTTTGGATTTGTGCATTCAGCACCACGTTTCTTTGCAGCAAGAGCCCAAGAAAGTGTTGGTGACCTCGGCAAGATCTTTCAAAACATCTTCATTGATCACGTAACGGGAGCGCGGATGGATGGCCTCGGTGCGCAGAATATTCGCTTCAACCAAAACCTTGATGTGTTGTGAGACAGTGGATTGGGCCAGCGGCAAAACATCCGTGATGTCTTTGCAACCACAATCATTGTGACAGGCAATGTGTCTTAGAATATCAATACGTGCCGGGTTCGAAAGCGCCGCAAAAATTGCCGCCATCTCGACGGAATTTCCGCCACCCAAACCACGGCCATCGATTTGGTCGACCATATCACGACTCCACATTCATCGTATTTATACGATGGATGTAAGAGTTCGCACATCGAGTTGCAAGAGATGAAGCCCAATCGGCAAATTGATACAGACTATTTTATGGACCCAGTTGGATCTGCCAAAGGGATTTTGAAGACTTGGCCAATGTATATTCGGCTGGGATTTCGAATTTGATCGCGGTTGGCATTGTAAATTGTGGTGTAGCGAATACCGCGACCATAAGTGCGTCGCGAAATGCGCCAAAGGTTGTCGCCGGGTTTTATGATAATTGTCGTTCCGGTTTTCACGGGAACTTGCTCGGCCTGAATTTTGACTTCCGCAGGTTTTTCAATTTTCGGCGTTTGCACACTTTTGAAATCGAGTGCCTTAGGTTTGGACGTTGCGCTTTCAACAGGTTTTGAAAGCGGCGCAGTTTTGGGTTTTACGACTGCAACTTCTTTCACCACCTCTTCAATTGTGTGAATGAGGGGCACTTCGGCGCGGCTCAACACCTTACCCGATTGACCATCGACCACATCTGCCCTCACCTTATGACTTCCGGCATTCAAGCTGAATTTTTTGATCAGTAAGAAACGGTTGTCATCAGTGCCTCGGGCAAGCCCCAATAGCTTGTTGTCTATGTAGAGACGCACTGCAGCCCCTTTGGGTGCAGCACCTGCAATGAAGATTTTGCCATCTTCAAGTTCGACAGCCTCAACGACCACCGCCGGTTTGGAAGTTTCCAGTTTTGGTTTCGGCCGGGGTTTTGGAGCAACGATTTTTGGAACTGCAATCTCCCATTCGGTGGTCTTTTCAGTCGCTTTCGTATTTTTACTTGAGCCGTTTTTTTCCGCCAAGTCTTCTACCAGTTTGGGGGCCGTTTCAGCTTCCTGAACAGTCTTTGGTGAAGTCAACACGTCTTGGTTAGATTGTGGCGTATCTTCAACCGTTGGCTTTTCAAACGTTTTCGGTTTCACAAGAATGCGGCTCGGCGCTTCTGCTGATGAAATCATGGCGATGGATTGTTCACCCTGCTTGGGAACGCGCACAATGCCCGTTTCTTTAGAGCGCGTTTCTTCACCCTCAGTG
>CALHHQ010000286.1 GCA_938030645.1 uncultured Rhizobiaceae group bacterium | reverse complement strand
CCACCCAATCCACCGCCTTGTTGGCCTGACTGACCGGCTGAACCAGAGCTCTTTTTCATCATACCGCTCACACCTTTGGCGACAGCAATTCCAACGGCAACTTTTGCAAGTGTTCCCAACAAACTCATAGGTTTTCTCCCTGTGGTGGCTCAAACAATGGTCTAAACCGAATACATAGATTTAAATGTTGAACAGTTTACGGCGAGACGCAAGAACGCAGGTGAAATCGCTGCGGATATCGACATTTATTGAAGGAATGAATTCATACCCATCACAAGAGCCAGCACGACCAAGCCTGCATGAACAACACAAATGATGTTAAAAATCGTAGAAAACGGCTCTTTCACCGTTTTATGGCGCAGATAAGTTCTTGCCAATATGCCACCAACTGAGCCGCCAAGAGCAACGAACATCAACAGTCTACGCTCTGGAACCCTTTGGCCATTTCGTTGCGCCTGCCGCTTGTCCCAAGCAAACAGAGCAAAACAAATGAGATTGATCGCCAAAAAATAGACCGCGCCTTCAAGAATTCCGTTTATTGGCATATTTCGCCCAAAGCCTTGATAGTTTCACCGACCAACGCCTTCTGAAACGTCGCACAGCATGAAAGTCGTGAGACAAGATCACGAGTCCCAAGGGAATCATCCAGAAACCCAATATGGGCAGAAACCCAAGAATGCCGCCAACGATCAGCAAAACGCCTAAAATGATGCGCCCGAGCTTGGTTTTTGGCTTTGGAATTCGCTTCAAGAAATTATCTCACCCAAACACGCAATTTGCGCTTGCGGAATGTCATACACCTTTGCTATGAGCCGCTCATCGCAGAATACACTGAGACTGCGATAGGCATTCCTCTGTAGCTCAGTGGTAGAGCAGTTGACTGTTAATCAATTGGTCGCTGGTTCGAATCCGGCCAGAGGAGCCAAATCTACTTCAAAATTTGCGCTTACAAAAAAGCACCGCAGCTAAATTGCGGTGCTTTTTGCGTTTTGAGGACTTAACCGTTTGTCAGCGGAGCGATTTGAATCTCTACGCGACGGTTTTGCGCCTTGCCATCTTGGGTTGCGTTGGACGCTATAGGACGCTCTTCGCCGTAACCCACCACATAATAACGGCGCACGTCCGTGCCTTTGTTGACCAGATATTGGGCAACCGATGTGCCACGCTGTTCAGACAATTGCTGGTTGAAGGAATCACTGCCGTCGCTGTCGGTGTGACCGTAAACATTCACGATGGTTTTGTTGTATTCTTTCAAAACCAGAGCCACAGAATCAAGCACGCGGTAAAACTCTGTCTTCACCGAAGACTGACCAGAAGCAAATGTGATGTTGCTTGGCATATTCAAAATGATCGTATCACCGTTTCGAGTCACGCTCACACCCGTATTGCGCAATTCATCGCGCAGTTTGGCCTCCTGACGATCTTGATAAAGGCCGATACCACCGCCCGTAAGAGCGCCAATACCTGCACCAATGAGAACGGATTTACGCGTATCTGCCTTCGTTGTTTTACCAACAATCAAACCACCCAAGGCACCAATGGCCGCGCCAGCACCTACACCGATAGTGGTCTTCGCCACCTGGCTTTGGCCCGTGTAAGGGTCCGTCGTGCAAGCACTCAACATCATGGCAGCAAATGCTGCAGTCAAAATCTTCTTCGTCATGGCTAAAAACCTTCGATCGCTAAAAGTTGCGGCATTATGTACCCGTTAAGGAAAACATTCGGTTAAACTGTGGCAAGTTTCGAAATTCGGCATTAAACATTTCAGAAATCTTACCTTTAGGCAGCAGACATGACGGAAACCAATCAAGACGCTCCGTTTATCATGTGGTTTCGCCAAGATCTTAGGATTCAAGACAACCCTGCCTTAAATTTCGCTGCTGATTCTGGAAAACCCGTTATCGCGATCTACATCCAAGATGAAGTGTCACCCAACATCCGCCCCATGGGTGCAGCGCAGAAGTGGTGGCTTCATCACTCACTGACCAGCCACGCCAATGAATTGGAAAAACTGGGTTGCACTCTGTTTTTGCGCAGCGGCGCTGCGGCAGATGTGGTCGCTCAACTGAAAAAAGAGACCGGTGCAGACACGATCTGTTGGAACAGGCGTTACGGCGATGGAGAACAATCCGTTGATGCCGAAGTCAAAAATATGTTCAAAGCTGAGGGTTTGGAAGCCAAAAGCTTTGCTGGCCATTTGATGCACGAACCAAAACTTGTGCGAACCGGGTCTGATAAACCCTATCGCGTGTACACACCGTTTTGGAAAAAATTCTGCGAAATGGGACCCCCGCGACAACCGTATTCAGCACCTCAATCAATCACGGCTTTCGCCAATTCGATGGCATCAGACAGGCTGGAACAATGGCAATTGCTTCCAACCAAACCAGACTGGTCAGCACCGATCAAAGAACAATGGACGCCAGGTGAGCCTACGGCAATCCGGCGCGCCGAGACATATAGGAAGTCGGATTTGAGAGCTTATGATACGGCGCGCGACCTTCCTGGCCTTGATAGAACGTCCAAACTTTCTCCGCATCTGCGGTTTGGTGAAATCAGTCCCTACTCGCTTTGGCAACAATGCCACGATCAGCGCCACACAGCTGATG
>CALHHQ010000285.1 GCA_938030645.1 uncultured Rhizobiaceae group bacterium | reverse complement strand
CCAAGCAAAACAACTTCACCGCCAATAATGCCTGACATGGCGGCCATCAAAACAGCCATCAATGAAGTCACGATTGCGATACCACCACGCAAACGGCTCATCCAGAAATCAAGCGAGTCATACATTTGCTTTGCGACACCGGAACGTTCCAACAAAGCCGCCATGAAGATAAACAAGGGAACCGATATCAACACGTACTCGGTCATCAGATCGAATATCTTTTGGGTTAGAATATAGAGTGCACCAGTGCCTGGATTGCTCGTGAGCATGCCTGTTCCAAAACTCATGGGATCGGTCAGAAGAGTGGGTTCGAACTTCATCACCATCACAAGGGCGGCGAGCACCGCGGAAGCAAAACCGAGCGGCATACCGATGGCAAGCAGAAAGACTAGTCCTAGAACAAGGACAATTGATATGGTTCCGACGTCCATTAGTTTGCTCCCACGCTTTTCTTCAGTGCCGCAAGTTCTTCTTCATCTATGTCGTCTGCAGCCGAATGTGCTTCAGGGTCCACATTCCAATCAGCGATGAGATTAATCATTGCTTGGAGTGAGATCAGGCATATTGTGATCAAGATCATGGGTTGAATTGTTGCTGGAATAGGCGGATCAAAAGCAGTTCCAAACACCTCCCAACGATAAAATTTGATGGCGAAAACCTGCTTGTAGCTGCCAAAGACCAAGAAGAATGCGAACCCCCAAAGCAATAGAACCCACACAGCATCGCAGAACTTTTTACCCAAACGTGGCAGCATATCGTAAAGGATGAATATGCGAATATGACTGCGCTGCTGCATGGCGTAAATACCTGAGAGCATGAAAACAAATCCCGCGATCCAAAGGGTCAATTCATTTGCCCAAAGTGTTGGAGCTTCGACCGCGTATCGCATGACCACTTCGTACAACATAATGAGCGTCATCGAGATGATAAGGATCATCGTGATACGGCCAATGAACATGGCAAATTTATCAATACGGCGAACGGGTTGAAACTCCATTGCAGCAGGCACAATGGTTCGCATTCCCAAGATAAATGTGATTGGAACGAGTATAAGAGCGACCCAATCGATTATGTCGGCAACGCCGCCAAACAAACCGGACATTCCAGGCGTGACATCTTTGCGTTCATGCAAAGCCGTCATTTGCGCCAACATGCTTTCACTTTCGTGAGGAATAAAATCGAGGATATATGCTGGACCATGCCAAATTACCCATCCGGCGCAAAACACAAACGCAAAGGGGATCAGCCATTCCAATAGCCCGCCTGATTCATCTTTCATATTCATTCTCCCCGTCTAAGCAATCGCATAATGCTGGATGAAAGACCGATCAGGCTCAACACCCAACCCAGGACCTTCCGGCACTGAGACGCGCCCTTTGTCTTTCTTGACTTGATCTTGAATGTTCAACGGATGCAAGAGCAACTCATCACGAAATTTATTATCTGTCGTGTCAAATTCGAGCATGGGTTCCCACGGATGCAACCCACCTGGCAATGGCGGCATGGCCGCCAGCAGGTGCATGTTTGTGGCGACAGCAATTGCCGACCCCCAAACATGGTTTACCACCGGTGTGAAATGTGAATGACAAAGCGCCAAAACCCGAAGGTATTCAGAGATCCCACCAAGAGCGCACACTTCTGGCTGAGCAATGCTCAAGCCACGTGATTCCAATAGGGCGCGCCACCCCCAACGATTGAATTCCGCTTCACCACCAGAAATGTTTATGTTTAATCCAGTTCGCAATTCGCGATAACCGTCATGATCTTCAGGAGCGATCGGTTCCTCAAACCAGTAGACATCCAAGTCCTCTAGAGCCCGCCCCACAGTGAAGGCATCGCTTGTGGTATAACAATGGTTTGCATCCACCATAAAAGGGAATTCATCGCCCAAACCCTTGCGCACCGCTTCAGCTAGTCGAATGTCTGCTTTTACACCCAGCCCAACTTTCATTTTGGTCGCCAAAAAACCCATATCGCGAATGGACACAGCCTCTTCTTCGAAGCGTGAAATGAGATTGTCGAGCGGTTCTTGCCGCAACATCATACCGTAACCGTAGACGGGGATGCTTTTTCTATGAGCGCCACCAATGAGTTTATGTAAAGGCAACCCTGCAACTTTTCCTGCTATGTCCCACAAGGCGATATCTACGCCTGATAAGCTTTGAAGCGGCATGCCCTTCTGCCCATGATCGCGCAGAAGATTGTAGACCTTATGCCAGATGACATCCCGATCCATCGGGTCGTCACCAAGAATAAGCGGTTGGATCACTTGCTCAACGATTGTTTTATTCGCAATTGCAACGTTTCCTGGGCCAAAGCATTCACCCCAGCCTGTGATGCCTTCATCGGTTTCGACTTCAACCAAATGAGCGGTGCGTTTGGAATAGTATTGTTGGGAATATCCCAATTGTTCCGGCAAGTCGTATTGCAGGACATGACTGATGACTTTGGTAATTTTCATGCTGCACCGAACCTGCGGCAAATCCTGGAGAAATTGGTGGGGCTCAAAGAGCCCCACCATCGTTTCTAGCTCTTGCTGCTTACTTCATAGCACCAATGCTGCGCAGGAAGGTCAAATGGCTGTTCAGCAGCTCTTTGGCTTCCGGCGTTGTCGCGAAATCTGTCCAAGCGGCCTGTACTGCAGTCCGGTATTTGCCGGATTCTTCTGCACTCCACTCGTACATTTTTACGCCTTTCTCTGCCATCTTGACGGAATTTTCGGCGTTTTTGACTTCGTTGATGCTGGTGTTTTTCAATGCCAAAGCCTGCATGCCAACTTTCAAGATGGCTTTGTGGTGTGCCGGCATCGCATCGTAGATGTCTTTGCGGCAAGCCAAGTGGTCAGCTGGCATAGAGTGGAAACCAGGATAGTTGGTGTGTTTGCCGATGTCGTAAAGACCAAGACCAATGTTGTTGGTCAGGTTTGCGGCATCTGCACCATCAATGATGCCAGTCTCCAACGCCGTAAAGATTTCGTTGAAATCCATAACGATTGGCGATGCGCCAAGGTTTTTGAAGATGTTGGTGATCATTCCTGGAGGTGAACGGAACTTCCAGTTTTTGAAGTCGTCAACACCACGAATTGGCTTTGTAGATACCAAAGATTCTGGCCCCGGAATCCACCAACCAATGAACTCCATATTGTGCTTGTTATAGAGCTTATTGAGTTGTGTGTATCCATCTGCATGCAAAAGCCAAGCCATTTGCTGATACGGATTGGCATAGCCACCATTCAAATCACCTGTGAATTGGAATGCAGGGTTCTTACCAGTCTGGTAAGCGCCACCAGTCATATCGCAATCGAGAATACCTGTTGCAGCAGCGTCGAATGTCTCGGCAGCTTTAACGACGGATCCAGAGTAGAACATCTCGATCTTGATCTCACCATTAGACATTGCAGTGATGTCTTTGATGAATTCAGCAGCCATTTGACCAGACAAGGTTTCAGGCGAAAAGTGTGTCTGGATGCGAAGTTTTGTTTCTTTGGCATGGCCATCAGCCAATGCAACATTTGAGAATGCTGCTGCAGCAACACCCGCGATGAGTAGTTTTGAAATAGTTTTGAGCATTTAGAGTCCTCCCAGTTTGCTCTTCGTTTCAATTCAGCGATCTTCTGCTGAACTGTATTCAATAGCC
>CALHHQ010000284.1 GCA_938030645.1 uncultured Rhizobiaceae group bacterium | reverse complement strand
AACCGGGTCAAAACTACGGTTGGCCCGTGGTTTCAAACGGCAACAACTACAGTGGCAGCGTCATCCCCAATCATGATACACGCCCCGAATTCGCAGCACCAAAGGCATATTGGGTGCCTTCAATCGCCCCCTCTGGTCTTGTTATATATTCAGGCGAAACTTTCCCAAAGTTCAAAGGCAACGCTTTCATCGGAGGTCTGGTCAGCCGAGCTCTCATTCGAGTAGCGATAAACGGCAATACTGCAAGGGAAGTGGAACGTTTCGAATGGGGCAAGCGCATTCGCGAAGTTGAACAATCACCTGATGGCACGCTTTACGTTTTAGAAGACAGAAAAGGTGGTCGTCTGCTAAGGTTATCCCAGTAATGTAAAATTGGGGTATCAGCGATGTTGCGTTGGGGAATATTGTCAACTGCCAAGATTGGAATAGAACAACTCATTCCAGCAATTCTCAGCGCCAACAACAGCGTTATAACGGCAATTGCAAGCCGCGACTTGTCTCGCGCGACAGATGTTGCAGAGAAGTTTGGTGTGCCCAATGCTTTCGGAAGCTATGAGGAGATGCTGGAAAGTGATCAAGTGGATGCGATCTATATTCCCCTCGTCACCAGCCAGCATGTGGAGTGGTCTATCAAGGCAGCCAATGCTGGAAAACATGTATTGTGCGAAAAACCGATCGCACTCCATGCCAGTGAAATAGATGATATCATTGCAGCGCGGGACAAAAACAATGTGCTTGTCTCCGAAGCCTTCATGGTCACCTTTCACCCCCAATGGCACAAAGTTCGCACCCTGATTTCAGACGGTGCGATTGGCACTTTGAAACACGTCCAAGGTGCTTTCACATATTTCAATCAAGACGCCGACAATATGCGTAACAAACCTGAACTCGGTGGTGGTGCCCTGCCAGACATTGGCGTTTATCCAACTGTTACAACGCGGTTTGCTACAGGGGCAGAACCCCTCGGCGTTTCAGCGACGGTCGAACGCGATCCAAAATTCGGCACTGACACATATGCAAGTTGTCAAGTCGACTTTGGATCGTTTGAAATGAGCATGTACGTTTCCACGCAAATGGCTTTGCGGCAGGAGATGTCATTTCACGGCGATAGAGGTTGGATTGAAATGACCGCCCCATTCAATGCAGGGCTTTATGATGCCGATGTGGTGACCCTTCACAATGCAGACCATGGAGAAGCACAAAGCTTCCGATTTGCAGGCATCAACCAATACAAATTACAGATTGAAGCCTTTGCAAACGCAGTTGCTTCTGGCGATTACAGCAAAATATTCTCGCTGGAAGACTCTGTCAAAAACCAAAAGCTGATCGATGCAATCTACAGCGCTGGAGAAAGTGGCGATTGGGAAACTGTTTAGCAGCCCCCAAACCAAACCGAACTTTAGTGCCCGCCACCGAAGATTGATGTCTTAACTGAATAATCAACGGCGATCTCGTAGTCTGGGTCATCATCAGAATCCACCATCAACTGACCAGCTTTGGACAGCAGATGGTGACAATCGCGAGATAGATGGCGGAGTTGAACTTCTTTGCCTTCATTCTCATATTTTGTAGCCACGGCTTCAATCGCTTGAAGCGATGATTGGTCAACCACGCGGCTGTTGATGAAATCAATGATCACCAAGGATGGATCACCCTTCGGATCGAAGAGTTCACCAAATCCGTCGGCAGAACCAAAGAACAGAGGTCCCTCAATCCGGTAGACTTTAGCACCTTCAGTCGATGTATGCGCTACAGCATGAATGCGTGTGGCGTTATTCCAAGCATATGCCAATGCAGAGACGATCACGCCCACAATCACAGCAATCGCCAAATCGCTCATCACCGTCACGACCGTCACCAACATGATAACCAAAGCATCAGTCAGTGGAATACGACGCAAGATGGTCAGGCTCTGCCAAGCAAATGTCCCAATCACCACCATGAACATAACACCGACGAGTGCAGCCAACGGAATTTGCTCAATGAGACCAGAGGCAACAAGGATGAACGCCAATAAAAACAGCGAAGCAGCAATTCCAGAAAGACGTGTACGGCCACCGGATTTCACGTTGATCATAGACTGACCAATCATCGCGCAACCACCCATACCGCCGAAGAAGCCAGTGATTGTATTTGCAGCGCCCTGCGCCAGACACTCTTGTGAAGCACCACCGCGCTTGCCCGTGATTTCACCAACAAGGTTCAAAGTAAGCAAGCTTTCGATCAAACCAATCGCCGCCAGAATAAGCGCATAGGGGAAGATGATTTTCAGCATATCCAAATCAAAAGGCACTGTTGGAATATGAAATGTCGGCAACCCACCTTTGATTGATGCCAAATCGCCAACGCGCGGCACGTCGATGTTAAAGAGGATCACCAAACCAGCGACAATGCCAATGCCAGCCAAAGGCGCAGGCACAAGGTTCGTGATTTTCGGGAACCCCCAAATAATCACCATGGTCAACACCACCAAAGCCAACATCAACACGAGCGGCCAACCCGACATCCATGTTTGAGAACCGTCCGCACCAGTGACTTTAAATTGCGTCAATTGCGCCATAAAAATCACAATGGCCAAGCCATTCACAAAACCGAGCATAACGGGATGCGGCACAAGGCGAATAAATTTCCCTAGACGGAAAACACCAGCAAGAATTTGCAATATGCCCATGAGCACAACAGTGGCAAACAGATATTCAACACCGTGCGTGGAAACGAGCGACACCATCACCACAGCCAGCGCACCAGTTGCCCCAGAAATCATGCCGGGGCGTCCACCAAATACCGCCGTGACGAGACCAACGATGAACGCGGCATACAATCCCACAAGCGGATGAACACCAGCCACAAAAGCAAAAGCTACGGCTTCCGGCACCAACGCCAATGCAACGGTGAGACCGGACAAAACTTCCGTCTTCAAGTTGGCGACACTCAAAAAATTCTCGAGAGTTTTTTGGCGGCCCGATATTGTAAAACGTTCAGCGAACGCTGCGAGTGTGGCTCTCATAGGAGTGTCCAATTGTCTGTTTGGTGAACGACTGCTCAACAGAGCAACTGGTCAAACCACCGAATAAATAGTGTGCCACCCAACGAAAATTCGTCGAGCAAGATTGAATCAGTTCGTGAACCTATCGACCTAAAGGCTTGAAATGAATCCGCTTTGGAGTCAGCGCGTTGTCGCCAAGGCGGCGAATTTTGTCTTTTTCATAATCTTCGAAGTTGCCTTCAAACCACTCCACGTGGCTGTCGCCTTCAAACGCCAACATATGCGTTGCCAAACGGTCCAAGAACATACGGTCGTGCGAAATGATAACAGCGCAACCACCGAATTCCTCTAGCGCATCTTCGAGCGCTGACAAGGTTTCAGTGTCGAGATCGTTGGTCGGTTCATCGAGCAACAGAACATTAGCACCAGACTTCAACATCTTCGCCAAATGCACGCGGTTGCGTTGACCACCCGACAGCGTGCCAACCTTTTGTTGCTGATCGCCTTTGCGGAAGTTGAACGAACCCACATATGCGCGGCTGTTCACTTCGTGTTTTCCAAGCTTGATGACTTCGCCACCATCAGAAATTTCTTCCCAAACGGTTTTGTCAGGATCGAGAGTATCGCGGCTTTGATCCACATAACCAATCTTCACAGTTTCACCGATGCGCAGAGTTCCGCTGTCAGGTTGCTCCTGCTCCGTAATCATTTTGAAAAGGGTCGATTTACCAGCACCGTTGGGTCCGATAACGCCAACGATACCACCCGCAGGCAGTTTGAAGGAAAGGTTGTCAATCAACTGACGGTCACCAAATCCTTTGCTGAGATTTTCAGCTTCAATAACCACCTGCCCCAAACGTTCAGCCACAGGAATAACGATTTGAGTGTCGCTCGGTTTCCGTTGATCTGCAGCTTCTACCAACTCGTTGTATTTGTTGATACGTGCCTTTGATTTGGCTTGACGCGCTTTCGGGGATGTTCCCATCCATTCGCGTTCACGATCCAATTGGCGCATACGGCTGTCTTGCTCGCGGCCTTCTTGAACCATACGTTTTTTCTTTTTCTCCAGATAAGCAGAATAATTGCCTTCATATGGAATGCCCTGCCCACGGTCGAGTTCGAGAATCCAACCTGTGACATTGTCGAGGAAGTAACGGTCGTGGGTCACGATCATCACAGCGCCTTTAAAATCGCGAAGGTGCTTTTCCAGCCATGACACCGTTTCCGCGTCCAAATGGTTGGTTGGTTCATCAAGCAGTAGAAGATCGGGTTCAGATAATAGCAAACGACACAGCGCAACACGGCGCGCTTCACCGCCAGAAAGCGGTTTCACATCAGCCTCTGGTGGCGGGCAACGAAGGGCGTCCATTGCCATTTCAACCTTTGCGTCCAAATCCCAAAGGCCTTCGGCATCGATCTGGTCTTGAAGCTTTGCACCTTCGTCCGCTGTCTCATCTGAATAGTTCATCATGAGTTCGTTATAGCGGTCGATAATGTCGGTCTTTTCTTTCAAACCGACCATGATGTTTTCTTTGACGTTTTTATCAGGATCAAGCTGTGGCTCTTGCTCCAAATAACCAACTTTCGCGCCGTCAGCGACCCAAGCTTCGCCTGTCCATTCTTTGTCGATACCCGCCATAATTTTCAGCAAGGTTGATTTACCAGCGCCGTTGGGACCAAGGACGCCGATTTTCGCATCTGGGTAAAACGACAAGTGAACATTATCGAGAACTTTTTTACCGCCCGTGTAGAGTTTGGTCAGGCCCTGCATGTGATAGATAAATTGACGTGCCATGGGGAATTTCTCCGCGTATCTGAGAGACGGCGATCAGAGTCGCAAACTGTCTGGAATTTGTTGTGTTCCATGTAGCCGCTGAAGCCCATGAAAACAAGGCAATAGCGCCACAGTCCTCAAAAGGGTAGTGTGTGCACAATAACTGGCATGGGCAGGCTCATATGGCACCTTTTACTTGGACTGCAGAAACTCTTAAATCGACAACGGGCGCAAAGCTGCACACATATGTCAAAGTTCCTGAGGCGCCAAAAGCCATCGTCCAAATCAATCACGGAATGGCCGAACATGCGGGCCGCTATAAAAGATTTGCAGAGGCTCTATTCAATTCGGGGTTCGGTGTGTACGCCCATGATCATCGTGCTCATGGCAAAACAACTGCATCTGATTCAGCACAAGGCATATTCGCGACCAAAGATGGATGGGCAAAGGTACTTTCCGATGTGGCCGCAGTTCATGCCCATATCGATGTCACGCACTCGAATGTTCCAAAAGTCTGCTTTGGCCATTCCATGGGTTCGATTATCGCATTCAACTATGCGTTGAAGAACTCCGAAACAATAGACGCGCTTGCCCTTTGGAATTCGGGAGTTGATACAGGTCTCTTATCCATCGTTTTTGGCTCAATCTTAAAGACCGAGCGTTTTTTCAAAGGCTCAGACGTTCCAAGTGGGATTGCGAAAAAATTGACGTTTGACACTTGGAACAAAACCTTCGCACCCAACCGGACGGAGTATGATTGGCTATCGCGGGATGACAT